>CAOKHR010000006.1 GCA_948468325.1 uncultured Lachnospiraceae bacterium
ATCTTTGCATTTTTCAATAATATAAAGATACATTTCCTTGGCAAACGCCGCGGATGGCATTATAAAAGCTCTCTGGTAAAGAAAATGTCTTTTATGGGGGCTTATCAGAAGTATGATTTGACGGGGCAGAAGATAGATAACAACTGGCTGACAAAAGATACGGAGATTGCAAAGAAATATTATCAGGACCCCAAATGCCGGTTTGATTTTACGGTAAATGGTTATTATGGGCTGATGGAAGCTGTTTATTATGATAACCAGCCTCAAAATATTGCAAAAATTCCCAAAGATCTTCCTCTTTTTCTTATATCCGGAGATAAAGATCCCGTAGGGGATATGGGGAAAGGTGTGAAAAAGGCATTTCATCAGTATGAGGCTGCAGGTCTTTTGCATGTTTCTTTAAAATTCTATGAAAATGACCGGCATGAGCTGCTGAATGAAACAGACCGAAGAACAGTATATGAAGATATTTTTACATGGATGTCGGAAAAATAACAATTTATCCCTTAAATATGAATTAAATCTTAAGTTTTTGCTATTTCTTTGACAAAGTAAAAAATTTGTGTAAAAATGGAGGCGTTCAGTGAGAGGAGGATTTTTAAACATGAAGAAAAAATATATGCGCATGCTAAGTCTTTTTATGACGGCTGCAATGCTTTTTGGATCAGTTGTAAATGTATCGGCATCTTCAACTGACGAACCGTCCGATGCATCTGCTTACGGAATTTCCACAGCAGATGAAGCTTCCGGAGGTGAGGACGCCCCAATCGGTTCTGACGATGAGGCGCAGGGAGCAGATGCTCCGTCTGCGAACGGAGAGGCGCCGAAAGGTGAAGAAACGCCGAAAGGCGAAGAGACGCCCAAAAGCGAAGAGGTACCGAAAGAGCAGGAAAATCCGCAGGGTGGCGGCAATGCACAAAATCCTGCAGAACCGTCTACAGAATCCGGTACGACAGATACAGAGAAAAAAGATGTTTCCGGAGATATTACGGTAGATGATAATACAGATGTTTCCGGTACGATTACGGTAGAAGAAGATGAGCATGACGACAATGTAGAAATTAAAAAAAATGACAGGCCGTATCTTGCACTGGGTGCAGATTTGACAGAGCAGCAGCGGGCAACCGTACTTGCCCTGATGGGAATTGACAGCAGCAAACTGGCAGATTACGATGTGATATATGTCAACAATTCCGAAGAGCACCAGTATCTGGATGCGTATATTGACAAAGGCAAAATCGGTACGAAATCACTTTCGTCCATCGTAATTGTAGAACGTGAGGAAGGCAACGGAATCAATATTTCTACGAATAATGTTACGTACTGCACAGTAGGTATGTACAAGAATGCTCTGGCAACTGCAGGCATTCAGAATGCAGATATTATTGTAGCAGCGCCGTTTCCAATTTCAGGAACTGCCGCACTGGTTGGTGTTTTCAAAGCATATACAGAGATGACAGGCGATGTTGTGGACGAAGAGAACATTGACGCCGCGCTGCATGAGCTGGTTGTTACAGGAAAATTAGAAGCAGACGGGGCCAATGCGGATGAAGTAGAAAGTATGATTGCTTATGTCAAACAGGCGATTGTAGAACATGATTTGTCAGATGAATCCGAAATCCGTAAGGCGATTGAAGAAGGGTGCGAGAAGTTTGACATTACGCTGACTGATGAAGAGATGAATGAGATTGTCCAGCTGATGTTAAAAATCAGCGAGCTGGATTTGGATCTTGATGGTCTGTTAAATGCCGCGCAGTCTATTTACGATAAAATCTCAACGGCTGACAGCGGATTCTGGGCCAAGATCAGAGAGCTGTTCATTACACTCTGGGAGAAAATAAAAGAATTGTTTTAAGTGAAAAGAATAAAAGAGAACCACGATAAACACCGGTATTTTGCGACAGATGCCGGTGTTTATTTTTTTTGAAAAAATTTTCCCCTTTTTAAAACTTTTTTGACTGCGGCTGCGTTGTATAAGTAAAGGGGATAATTGCCGGATGAAAATACGCGGCAAGAAAGACTCTGACGCAACCAGAAAAAATAAAACAGGAAAAGGAGAAACGGGATGAAAAAAAGGATATTAACGTTTTTGCTGGCAGCGGCGGCGCTGCTTACGGTACAGGGAGTTCCGGCATTGGCAGGGAGCACGGCGGACGGGAATCCGGAGCGCATGGAAGCGGCAAATCCAGTACATCATTGTACAAAGCAATACGGTGGGAGTGACTGCACAGACTGGAGTTATGTATATTTCGGCAGTTATCCGCAGACACAAGTCAAAGAGAATGAGGTGACGGAATCCATGCTTGAGGCATATTATGATTCGAACGGTGATGCATGGGTAGACGGGGTAAAATACCGCAGGGTCAAGTTTGGCGGAGATGATTATATTAGTTATTGGTATTTTAAATGGGAGCGCATTAGATGGAGAGTGCTGCAAAATGATGGCAGCACGCTGTTTGTTATGGCGGATTTGGGACTGGACAGCAAAAAGTATAATGAAACAGAGGAGCCGGTTACATGGGAAGACTGTTCATTGCGTGCATGGCTGAATGATACATTTTGTAACACGGCGTTTAGCAGCGGTGAACAGGAGGCAATTGAGCCGCAAATGTTAGTAAATGATGATAATCCGGAATATGGAACGGAAGGCGGAAATAACACGCAGGATAAGATATATTTATTGTCGATAGATGAAGCGGCAGATCCAGTATATGGATTTTGTGAAGACTACAAAACATATTCTGCGAGCCGATGGGGGCAGGCAAGCGATTATGTTTCTGTGATGGGGGCATCTGGAGCTAACCATAATTCTTATACAGGCGGAAACAATAATTATTACTGGAGGCTGCGCTCGCCAGGCGGCAGAACGGCGAAGGCCGCAGATGTCAATCCGTATGGCTATATTGACCAATTTGGCAGCGAAGTAAACAATAAAAGCAGAGCTATTCTGCCGGCTTTGCGCATAAATTTGGATTCTGATTGCTGGTACACATCTGACGACGGAACCAGCGGAGAAGGAGGAAATCTGGTATCTGATCCGGAGCCCCCGCTGTTGGCGTTAAAGAGGAGATTGAAAGAGGAATTGAAAAATTATAAGAATCCGGAGGATTACAGAGAAGAGCAGAAAGAAAAATTAGCCGAAGAGCTTGCCAATGGGAAGGAGGCCATTGATTCAGCCACGGATGAAGCAAGTGCAGAAAATGCGTTTGAATCTGCGAAAGCGGTCATGGACAAAATCAGGACAAATGCGCAGTTAACATTGGTAGAGCAGGAAATGCCGGAGGGACTTTGCTTTAGAGATTCAGGGGATGAAGACGGCATAGTCATTACCGGCTATGACGGAAGTGCGGAAGAAATTACGATTCCCAAAAGCGCTGGCGGGAGAAACGTAATAAGAATCTCAGGTTATGCATTTGACGACGACTGCAGCTTAAAACGTATCATTATTCCCGACAGCATAACGAGCATCGGAAAAAAAGCATTTTATAACAGCAATATAAGCGGGATTTATTATATGGGCAGCGAAGAACAGTGGGAAGCAATTTACGATAGTTCAGATGAGAGTTACATAAGAGTGTACTATAATTATACCGATGATGAAAGTTATATCAATGAAGACTATCGTTATTATGTTCTGGAAGACGGGACAGTCCGTGTTACAGGATATACCGGAGACAGTACGGATATAGAGATACCGGAAACATTTGAGAGCAGGCCTGTCAGCAGTATTGGGTATCATGCTTTTTATAAGCGCAGTGCTCTGACGAGTATCAGATTTCCATCCGGTGTAACGAGTATCGGGGAGGAAGCATTTCAGGGCTGCAGCAGTTTGGCAAACGTTATATTACCAGACAGTATAACGAGTATTGATGAGAGCGCATTTGAGGACTGTACCAGCCTTGCGGGTATCAGCCTTCCGTCTGGTTTGGAGAGTATAGGAAATAGAGCTTTTGCCGGTACCGGTCTTACAGGCATCAGTATTCCGGATAGTGTAACCAGCCTTGGAGACGGAATTTTCAGGTACTGTACCAGTCTGGCGAGCGTCCGTCTGCCATCCGGCATCACGAGCATTCCTTTTGCTTCTTTTGTGCAGTGTACCAGCATTAAGAGCTTTAGCTTCCCGAAGAGCGTAACAAGTATCGGGAAATCTGCCTTTGCAGACTGCAGCGGCCTTTTGGAAATTGACTTGTCTGGAATAGGGACTATAGACTATGCAGCTTTTAGTGGTTGCAGCAATCTGTCAAAAGTCAGTCTGGGTACCAGAATATATATAGGTGAGTCTGCCTTTTCCCGCTGCATCAGTCTGCCGGAAATTGATTTGTCCCGTATAAGTGCTATAGGGCCTTATGCCTTTAATGGCTGTACCGGATTTACGAATCTTAATATTCCATCCGATATAAGCGCTATTGGCAAAGGAGCTTTTGGAGGCTGCAAAAATTTAAAGAGCGTCAGTTGGGAGCCAAAAGGGATATACTTTATTTCTGATTATGCTTTTAGCGGTTGTACAAGCCTGACAAGTTTTCACATTTCAAATAATTCGCATCCGGTAAACGACGTGCTTAGGAGTGGTTCTATAGGCGCGGAAGCATTTTATGGCTGTAAAAATTTAACGGACATCCGACTGCCTGGAATATGCAAAATAATGAGGGAAGCCTTTAAGGACTGTACCGGTCTTGTGAGTATTGGTTTTTCGGCAGATTTAGATGAAATAATGTATGCGGCCTTTGAGGGCTGCGACAACCTGAAAAATATCTATTATGCCGGAACCCAAGATCAGTGGAAGCATGTAAAAATCGATATGGGCGGAAACCAGATCATATGGTCGGCGACAGTGCATTACGGTACAATGGGACCTGCCGGAACAGGCAATGGAAACGACAAAAATTCTGGCTCCGCCGCGGATGTTTCCTCAGATAAGCCGTCAGGGACCTCGTTTTCCGGCAAGATCAAGGCAAAGTCCAAAGCTTTCGTTGTAAAATGGAAAAAGCAGAAATCCGTATCGGGTTATCAGATACAGTATTCAACGAGCAGGAAGTTTACCAAAAAAACTACTAAAATAAAAACCGTAAAAAAAGCATCGGCGACAAGCCTGACAATAAAAAAACTGAAGGCAAAGAAGACATATTATGTCAGGATTCGGACATACAAGACGAAGAATGGTAAAAAGACCGTTTCTGGCTGGTCGAAAGTGAAACGTGTAAAGACAAAGAAATAAGGAACAATTTTGTATATCGGAAGGAGGAGAAAATGAAGAAACAAATCATGGCAGTTTTGCTGGCCGTCTGCGTATTTGCCGCATCCGTTATTTATCCGGCTGAAAGCGCCGGGGCAGAGGAAAACACAGCGGATGAATTTGTCGGACTGGATGCGCAATATCATACACAGGACGAGCTGCGGGAATATTATAAGAGCCATCCGGTTTCCGATTTGGAGGCGCAATATGTTATACCGCCTTCCGTAACACAGCCTTATGCATTGGGGGAACTGACAGAAGAAACAAAACAGGATGCCTTAAATATGTTAAATATTTACAGGTATATAGCCGGAGTGCCGACAGTATCCATAACAGAAGAAGCGCAGAATTATGCGCAGGCGGCTGCGCTTTTGAATGCGATAAACAAAAGTCCTTCTCATACACAGATGCGGCCGGAAGGAATCAGTGATGAATTGTACAGTCAGGGAGCGTACGGCTCATTCAATTCGAATCTGGCGGTGCTTGGAAACCGGCTTTGTGCAACGATTCAGAACTATATGCTGGAACAAAGAGGAGATCCTGATTTCGGGCACAGACGCCAGCTTTTGGATTATTATTATGAGGGCGCGGGTTTTGGCATGGCACAGTCGGTAAGCGGCGGGTATTATTCTTCGGTTTTTGTAGATGCAAATCTCAAAGAGGATAAAATGATAGCTTATCCGGCACAAAATCAGCCGCTTGAATATTTTGGAACAGGATATGCATGGACGGTTATTATTCCGGAGCGTGTAAACGAATCAGAAGTACATGTAAAATTAACAGATACAAAGACCGGCAATACATGGAATTTTGAGCAGGAAACAGGAAATCTGCGGCTGGCAGTCAGGGCGAACAGTACGTGTGCCATCTTTTGTCCAAGTGAAATTGAATACAGAGAGGGAGACCGGTATCACGTTGAGATTACAGGAATTGAAAAGCCTATCTCTTACGAAGTGAATATGTTTTTATTGGGAGATCCTGTGCCGCTTGAGTCGATCCACATGTCGATACTGGAATATTTTCCAAATGAAGGCAACAACGACTATACGTGCAAGGTGGAATATACGCCTAAGAACGCAACAAACCGGATTGTAACATGGACTTCATCCGATCCCGAAGTTGCAAGGCCCGTCTGGAACGGAACGGGCAGGTGCAGGGTAATTGCACAAAAAACCGGAACGGCAGTTTTTACGGCAACTTCTGAGGACGGGGGATATACGGCGGAAATTACAATTCATGTACGGCCAAACGCAAATGCCGTGGTATTTGATAAAACAGATGTTACAATCGGCGCAGGGCAGACATTTGAGCTGACAGGCAGTACGCTTCCGGAAGAAGCCGGCGATATGGTGCAATATATGTATGATTTTGATGAAAATATTATTTCAGTGGAAAATACAAGATATGCCGGAAAGATAAAAGTGACGGGGAAGGCAGTCGGGGAAACTGCCATCCGGGCGTATGCCATGTCAGACAGTAAGGTACAGCAAACCTGCCGAATCCGCGTTGTTGAACCCGTTTATACAACGGAGCTTCGTTTGAACCAGACGGAACTGGTTCTTATGGACGGTGAACAGTCGAAAGTAAACGCAGATGCGCTGCCTTTGGATATTACATGTAGGGAACTGGAATGGTCATCCAGCAATCCGGGGGTGGCAAATGTATCGGGAGGCATTATATCTGCAGTTGGCCCTGGTGAGACCGTGATTACGGCAAAAGCGATGGACGGAAGTGAAAAAGAAGCGTCCTGTAAGGTGACTGTCTATGCGCAGTTTGAGAAAATGGATGCGCCTTATGTCGTATCCTATGATTCCCGTTCCGTGCGGTTAAGGCAGTATGCGGACTGTGAATATTCAATGGATCGGGAAAACTGGCAGGATTCCGGTGTATTTGAAGGATTAAATCCGGATTGTGAATATCATTTTTATATCCGCCGGAAAGAGTTTCGTTATATGAAAGCAGGAGAACCAAGCGAGGGAACGGTTGTAAGGACGAGGCCGTATGTTCCGGTGCCATGCAGACATGAGAATACGAAAATGACAGATGTTGTGGAGGCATCCTGTACAGAGGACGGATTCAGCGGAAATATTTACTGCACGGACTGCCAGAGTATCATAACCAGAGGGCGCATCGTAAAATCTCTGGGACATGCGTATACAGATGAGGTGACAAAAGAAGCAACGGAACCGGAAGAAGGAGTTCGTACTTATCGGTGCCAAAGATGCCGCGGGACTTATACGGAAGCAATCCCCAGAAGAAAGCCGGAACCGGAAGAAGAGAGCAGTACAGGCGGAAATAAACTTTCAGGAGAGGAAAAAGAGGGAGAAAAAAGCAAAACAACAGAAAGCGGGCACAGGGAAACTTCTTTTGTTACAGGCGGATATAAATATAAAATCACAGGAGACTTAACGGTATCGTTTGAAGGGCTGGAGAATGACAGGCTTACCAGAATTGTCATTCCGAAAACAGTAAAAATGGGCGGCAGAGTGTACAAAGTAACTTCGATTGCAAATGGGGCCGTGAAGAATCAAAAGGTAACGCATGTAACAATCGGGGCAAATGTGGAGGTAATCGGAAAAGCTGCTTTTGCAGGATGTACGCGGCTTTTGGAAGTCGTCATTGGCGCGGGCACCAGAGAAATCAAAGCAGGTGCATTTAGAAACTGTAAAAAATTAAAATGCATCACGATAAAATCTCTTCGGTTGAAATCGGTAGGAAAAAATGCGCTGAAAAAAATCAAAGCGCATGCAGCCATCAGAGTTCCGAAGAAGAAACTGCGTGTTTATAAAGCTCTGTTAAAAGGAAAAGGGCAGAGTCCAAATGTAACAATAAAGAGAAAAAAGATATAAGAGAACATTAGAAAATGAGTTTGATTTACAGATAGGGTGGGATAAATCACACGATAAATCCTATTTGAGTAAATCTTTTGAAAACAGCATAAACAGACATAAACTTTATTTTCATATTGATGCTGAAAAGAACGGGCTTTGGTATATGGTGACAGATAATCTGCCAATCGCAGGAGAATGATGAATAAAAAGATGGCCTCTGTTTCGGAAGCAGAAGCAGAGGCAGGAGGATAGAAATGTGAGGATAATGAGAAAAAATAGCGGAATACGGGCGCTTTTGAACGGCAGGACAATCAAAAAAACGAGAGAAAGAAAGAGCGGCAGGACTTCGGCTTATAAGCGTCCGAGTACGCGGCAGAATGCTCAGTACAGAGAAGCAAAGCAACATTTGCCAAATGTAATTGAGCCGATTGTTTTTGACGCTGTAGCGGACTATATTGAAATGCTGCTAAAGGATGAAGATATATGCGATAAAATCGAAAACTATCAGAAAAAAGATAAAAAGACAAAAGAACGTGAAATAGAAATGGAAAAGCATGAGCTTGCAAAGACCAGAAAAAAGATTGCCGTCCTGGAAAGTCATATTCCGGACGCGATGTCCGTGGAATACCCGATTTCTTTGGAGGAATTGATGTCAAGCATTTACAAGTACAAAAAACTGGAAGAGATTCAGAAAGGGATAATCAGTCAAAGAGAGAAAGAAATGGGGGAAAAACGGTTGTTTATATAGCAAAAGTATAGTGGAGCAAATCTGTTGTTATCTTACAGATTTGCTCCTGTTTTTTGCAGGTACGCAGTACCTGTTACGGTTTACTTTCTTCTTCATTCAATTTCGTATCTTTCCCATGAATAATCTGTCTGTTTTTTTCACTGAAGCCTACTAAAATATTGTGATTTGCCTCTGCTAAATAATCAATAATTCCGTCAATGTCAGACTTTGTATTCTTCGGACAGTGAATATATACATGCTTGTTTGCGGTAATATGCAGGGTATAGGATATACTGAAATGATACCAAAAAAGCTTATGCAAAGTGGAATGTTTATATATCCAGATAATTTCACTGATTGGAACGATGGCAATTCCATATTTAGAAGTCTCAATAAAAAAATGTTCTGTAATAAACATATCTTCTGTGGCAAGCTGCGGCAAAGTCGCAAGTTCCTCTTCTGCCAAATCCAATAATTCTTTTGGTTTTCCAAAATGGCCAAGTTTCTGGCATGGCGGTGAAAATTCCGGTTTTAATATAAAAAGAATGAAAAACAGCAATGTAAGGATTGCAGCCGCGTCACTTCCCGCCAATAAAAGAAACAGAAAAATTCCCATACCATACCGAAAATCCGGTTCGCTTAAATAATAGGCATTTACTTTGGACCGGATGCCGGATTTCGTCCAGGATAAATCGCCGGAAAGATTTATAAGAAGCGTTTCAAAACCAGGGTCAGCCGCAAGAATTTTTCCGCGGACAGTAATCTGCTCAATTTCCGGAAGTCCCTGCTCGCAGGTAGTGGGTGAAAGCAGAATGATGCAGCATTCGTTTTTATCCGGATTGTCCATATAATAATAGTAGCCTGACGTGCGGTTAAAACGCGTGGCAGTATAACCGGTAAAGCTTAAATGATTCAGCGTGGCGGATACAAAAACATCTTTTTGGGCGTACATACTGCCCATATCCGAAATTTTTGAAAGTTCTGACGGAAAAACGACCGAAGCAATCGGCAGCGTACACCATAAAACGATAGAAAATATCAGATAAATGACAGGGCCAAACAGACGTTTACAATATAGGCTTTTGATGTTTTTTGAGATATAATGTTCGTAGTTTTCCTGCATTGTGAGTCTCCTGTATTGTATACCAAAAGGGTAAAAATATAAACCGTATAGAAACAGTATAATGGAGCAGTATGAATTATTCAAGCAGAAATAGAAGCGGTGGTGAAGTAAAGATGCGCAGCAATTGATTGGCAGTACAGGAGTAGTTATAGACATAGTTTATAGCTGCTCTTTTTTACGTAAGATAAAATCTGAAGGAGAGGATAAAATGAGTAAAACATATGGCTATGTACGCGTCAGTTCAAAAGAACAGAATGAAGGCAGACAGCTTGCGGCACTGAATGAAGTAAATGTGCCGGAACACAATATTTTTGTGGACAAACAGTCCGGAAAAGATTTTAATCGTCCCAAGTATCAGCAGCTTTTAAAGAAACTGAAAACAGATGACCTTCTTTACATCAAAAGCATAGACCGGCTGGGCAGGGATTACAGAGAAATTCTGGAACAATGGAGGATACTGACCAAGGATATGAAAATTGATATTGTAGTAATTGATATGCCGCTTTTGGACACCAGGCGCGGCAAGGATTTGATGGGAACGTTTTTAAGCGACATTGTGCTGCAGCTGCTTTCTTTTGTAGCGGAAAATGAGCGTGAAAATATCAGACAGAGACAGAAAGAAGGTATTGAAGCAGCCAAACTGCGGGGTGTACAGTTTGGCAGGCCGCCCCAGCCGCTGCCGGAAAATTTCAGGTATATTTATCAGAAATGGATAACAAAGGAAATTACGGGGGTAGAAGCAGCAAGACAGTGCAAGGTTGCCCGTTCTACTTTTTACAGATGGGTGGATAAGATGAAGTAGTAAAAAACTGTCCCGAAAAGTATGCTTTTCGGGACAGCTGCATATTGTGTAAATTTATATTTATTTTAGTATATTAGTGCCTGAAAATCAAGGGTAAAAAGGGCTTCTTATATTACATTTACACAATTTTTGCACAATAATTTTTGCGTCCCGAAAAGCATACCTTATGAGACTGTTCCGCAGGAGCATGTCATATTAGGATGCACTTTAGGGTATGCGCATTGTTGTATGCAGCATTTTAACGACAGCAGTGAAAAAGGAGAGGTGAAAAATGTTTTGTTCAAATCGTGGGACAGGTTAGATTATGAAACAAATAAAGAACCAGAGTATTTTATACCCGTTTAATTGTAAATTCTTTGAAAATAAAGGCTTATTAATAAAAAGGAGTTGTCTTTGGCACAACCGGAAAATTTGGAGGAAAAATGAAAAAGAAATGGAATTGGCTGGCAGTTTTTGTAATGATAGTGTGTATGTTTACAGGATTATTGAAGATAAATGCTGCTGCAGAAGAAATTGAAAAAGAGAATCAGGCTGGAGTATATGATGGTTTAGAATATGAATATGATAATTATACGCATGGAATGTGCATCATTGATTATTATGGAACTGCGGAAGAGCTTGTAATTCCTGCTGAAATAAATGGAGAGCAAGTAACAAAGATTGGGCGCGCGGCTTTTGCAAACAACGAAAGTTTAAATCACATTGTATTGCCGGAAGGTATAGTAGACATTGATCAATATGCTTTTCGTGACTGCAGCAGTCTGGTCAGTATTTCATTGCCGGCAAGTTTAGAGAAAATTGAAGGAGGAGGGGGATCTCTGGCAGTCTTTATATTTGATATATTTGATGGCTGCAGCAGTCTGACCAATATTGACGTAGCAGAGGGGAATGCTGTATATGCATCCGAGGACGGCGCGTTATATAATAAAAAGAAAACAGAGATGATTCTTTGTCCTGCCGGAAAAGAGTTTATCACGATACCAGAAAGTGTGACAATAGTCAGAGGTGGTCGGGACTATGTTGGGTGTAGTGCATTTTACTACAATAGCAGTTTAAAAAATATTATAGTAGAAGAAGGAAATATGGAGTATATGTCTGAAGACGGAGTACTGTATAATAAAGAAAAGACGGAACTGGTATGGTGTCCGCTGGGGAAAGATTCTATCGAAGTACCGGAAAGTGTGACGGCTATTTGTCAGGAACAGGAATTTTTCAGCGGAAAGTATTTTGATGTTGCAATAGCGAAGGAAAATGCAGTATATGCATGTGAAGAGGGAGTATATTATAACAAAGAAGAAAAAGAATTGATTCGATGTTCCGTTAAAAAAGAAGGTTCTGTAATCGTACCGGAAAGTATTATAACAATTAAAAGCGGTGCTTTTAGGAATTGCAGCCAAATAGAAAAAATTGCATTGCCAATGAGTATAACAGATGTACAAGGTGTGTATTTTGATGGCTGCAGTAGTTTGAAAGAAATTACAGTAGCAGAAGGAAATGCATCGTATATATCCAGGGATGGAATATTGTATGAAAATTATTACGATGATGAAGAAGAGGAAGATTATTACAATGATGAAGAAGAGAAAGAGATAGAAATGATCAAATGTCCTGAAGGTAAAACAGGCACTGTTTTGGTGTTGAAAGATGTAAGAGAAATCAGATTTTATAACTGCAAAAATTTAGAAGGAATTATAGTACAGGATGGAAATCCATATTATGCATCCGAGGACGGAGTATTATATAACAGAGAAAAAACAAGTCTTTTATTCTGGCCAGCCGGAAAAAGAGGGGCTGTAAAAATTTCTAAAAAAGTAACGGAAATTGAAACGGGTTTTAGATGGAGCAATGCGACAGAAATTGTGGTGGAGGAAGGAAATACTGCGTATGCATCTTTTGATGGAGTATTATATGATAAAGAGAAAATAAATATGATTTCGGTTCCGGGAGGAAAGGAAGGTTCCATAACTATTCCGGAAAGTGTACAGAATATTGATATTGACTACTGTAGCAGACTGACGGATATTATAGTAATGGATGGAAATACGAAATTTGCATCCTGTGATGGGGTTTTATATAACAAAGAAAAAACACAGCTTATCAGGTGTCCGGAAGGTAGAGAGAATCCTGTGATTGTACCAGAGGGCGTAATGGACATAAAAGCTTATGCATTTTGGGCTTGCAGATGTCTGGAGAGTGTTATGTTTCCTTCCAGTGTGTCAAATATAGGCAGCGGTATAGCGTATGGGACAAATTTAAAAGGAGTGTATTATGCCGGAAGCAAAGAAGATTGGGGGAATATTAAAAAAAATGAGGCCACAATACTCATAGGGAGCCGTACAGGAATTGATCCAATGATTTTACATTACAATGCCTGCGTTATCAGTTTTGACAGTGAAAATAGAAGTAAGAAAGAATACATTTTTCTGTCGAAAGGGGAGATAGCGACTAAACCTGCAGATCCGGTTAGAATCGGATATTTGTTTGAGGGATGGTATATGGACAAATACTATACCCAGAAATATGATTTTTCCCTGCCGGTAAATGGCAATTTTGAATTATTTGCAAAGTGGACAAAAGATGTTCAAAATTCACAGAACGAGAATATAACTGTGACATCCGTCAGCTTTGAAAAGAAGAAATATCAGATTGCACAAGGCAAAAAGATTGATTTAAATCAAGAAGTTACTGTACTGCCTGTAGATGCAGCGAATAAAAAGTTGTTATGGAAAGTCAGCAATTCGAAATATGCCAAAGTGCAAAACGGCATAGTGAAAGTTTTGAAGGCCGGAGCCGGAAAGAAGATAACGGTTACAGCTGCAGCGAATGATGGCAGCGGGAAAAAGGCAGTTGTACAGATTCAGATTATGAAAAATGCCGTAAAGAATATTAAATTAAAGGCAGACAAAACGAGGGTGAAAGCCGGAAATGCAGTGACGGTAAAGGCGATAATTACCCCAGACCGGAAGAAAGGGATCAATAAAAAGTTGAAATGGACTTCATCAAATCCCCAATATGCGACGGTGAACGGCAAAGGCAGAGTAAAGACTTTTAAGGCTGGCAGGGGGAAAACAGTGACTGTTACGGCGGCAGCCACAGATGGGTCTGGCAAGAAAAAATCTATAAAAATAAAAATTTTTTAAGCTGTAAAGATTTAGACAGGATAATATCAGGTTAAATAGCAGCCAGATAGCAGGTATGCTTTTGAACTTTAAAAAAGCGAATGCAGAGTGATAAAAAATAGAAAAATAATAAGAAAGGGATTTACATGTACAAAAAGACAGCCATAGTAAAGAAAGCAATATCTTTTTTTCTTATAGTGATTGTACTTGTGCAGATTCAGGGAATGTCTGTATCGGCGGGAGCGAGTAAGAAAATTGTAAAGATGTTGAATGGAAAGTGGGAAACTGATGGAGAACAGGGAATAGCAAACTATGATAAGTGGTGTGTTTTTACGAACAAATACCAGAAATGGTATGTCAATGGAAAATTGACTATGAAAAATAAGATTGTTAAAGTCGAGAAAAAGAGCAAAACAAAATATGTATTTAAAATGAAAGGCGGTAATACAAAGTTCAGATATATTGCATATGTGAAAGGAAGAAAAATTACAGCGATGGAGTATTGGTTTGATTGGTCTGGAAAGAGGCTTTATAGTGGGAGCGGAAGTTTACATAGAAGACGTTAAAAGTCAAAGAAGAGTGATGAAAAATTCTGGAAAGGACAGGCAGCATTTGGAAAAACATCTTATTTTAGTATAAAAGAAAAGTCAATTGTCCATTTTATGCGCGTGAAATAAAACGTAATATTTTGGATACGTAATGAAGAAAGGGTAATGAATGATGAAAAGAAAGTACAAAAAAATTATTGCATTTTTTACAAGTATAATGTTGTTTGTTTCTTTATTAAGTGAATCTGTAGCGATAGTGAAGGCAGATAGTAATTCTTTAGTGGAATTGGAGCCATACCAGTCAAATAACGCTATTGTATGTACGGAGGAAAATGGCAAAAAAATGGTGATGATGGGCGAAGAATTTACAAAAGGATTTTATACAGGTGTTCTTCGCACCAGTTCAATGAGTGCGCAATATAATTTGGGCAAGAAATATGATACGGTAATGTTTACGGTTGGACATATTGATAATGAGGACGGAAAAAATCGTACTCTGACAGTATCTTTGGATGGAGAAGAGGTGAAAGAGATCCCATTATACCAGACGATGCTAAATCAAACGGAAGTAATAGATGTAAGCGGTGTTACTCAATTATCGTTATATGTAAATGGAGTTATTGGCAATGACTCTAATAAGGCTGCTTATGGTATTGCAAATGTACAAGGAACGTTTTCAAATGACTACAGGGAACCGGAATTGAATCATTTTATATCTTTGTCCCCATATCAATCATCGAATGCAGTAGTATGTACATGGGATAATGAGAAAAGCTTTAAAATGATGGGAGAAGAATTTGACGAGGGATTTTATACGGATGTTCTTCGCACTAGTTCAATGAGTGCACAGTATAATTTGGGTAAGAAGTATGATACGGTAATGTTTACGGTTGGACACATTGATAATGAGGATGGAAAAAATCGTACCTTAACAGTATCTCTGGATGGAGAAGAGGTGAAAGAGATTCCATTATACCGGACGATGTTAAATCAAACAGAAGTAATAGATGTAAGCGGTGTTACTCAATTATCGTTTTATGTGAATGGAGTTATTGGCGATGACTCTAATAAGGCTGCTTATGGTGTTGCAAATATTTGCGCAGAACCATCGGAGGGTCAGGTAGTCCCGGTTTCCTGAATAGATTTAGAAACATCTGCTATTTCAATGGAAATAGGAGAAGAAAGACGGCTGAGTGCTAAAATATTTCCAGAAGATGCATACGACAAAACATTAATCTGGAAAAGTGAAAATCCAGAAATTGCTGAAGTATCTCAAGACGGTAAGGTGGAGGCTGTTACAGAAGGTAGAACAACGATAACGGTCATGGGCGGAAATGGGGTCACGGCAGCCTGCGTTGTAACGGTAAGAAGTACAAGTGCAGATACATTTGAATTTTCCATTGATCCTTATACCAAAGGAACCATTAATAATTTACATGAAATTTCTGGAGAACTAAGGATTTGGAGAGAAGGAGAAATTGATGACAGCTTTTTTAAGAATTTGGAAGCAGAACTCAGTAATATCCACTGGGAAAGCAGCAATCCCTCTGTTGTAGATGTGACCGACTACAGTGTTACGAGGATAAGTGATCAGGGATGGGCAGAAATAAAGATTTCTTTAGAATCAAAGAAAAATGGAAGTGCGACAATTATTGGAACAACATTAAGCGGTTATAAAGCAAAAGGGGTGATAGAAATTACAGCTCCGTATATCGTTAAACGGGTAGAACAGTATACCTCCGATAATTTGTACGCGCAGTTCCAGGAAATTAACAACAGTAATTATTCGATGGGAAAACAGTATCAGAAGTTTTATGAATTGTTTTCTAATTATGGTTTTACAGATGTTAAAGAAGGAATATCCTATCTGAGCGAGACGACAGCAGAAAGATATGCTTATCTTATGCTTACAACAGACGAATGTTTTACGGCAAGCCAGTTTCTTTACGACCTGAATCATACCGAAAAGGGAAAAGCCATGCGTGCAGCGCTGGTTGCAGACGGATTGATTTTCAACAGCGAATGGAAAACATGGACGGATCCGTTAACGCTTTCTGCCAGTATGGGTGAATTTCCAGGGGTAAAAAAATATAAAGAGATGCTGTATGACTACATTCAGGCACAATCCCAGAAAAATGAATGTGCAGACTATGTGGAAAAAGTCATCGGTTTAGCGGATAAAGTTGTAGATGTCACAAAAGCACAAATTCTTCATGAAGTGAACGCTGCCAATGACTCAACAAAAGTTTGGGATGTTGTAAGAAAATACAGTGATGTCCTTTTTACATCTGACAATAATGAGGGAACGATAGAATATACGATTAGCGAAGACAGTGGTTTTGCAAAATTTGCAAAAGCAGAGGGATACGTTTCTACAGGGATTTCAATTGTAAGTACAGCGCTGGAAGACGTCATAGGATTTATGCAGCTGGATAGTAAATTAAAGGCATATCAGGAAAATCAGGATTTTTTGAACGAGGTTATACGTTCTGCGGATGATTTGCCCTCAGAGCTGCGGTATGCGGCATATCTTATCCGGGAAGAGATGGAAGCGGGGGCTGGCGCAAACATCAGGGATCTTGCTTTGGATATTATGAATTTAACCCTGAAAACCAGCAAGTTGACAAAAGATATGTTCACAAATGTGTTAAAAGAGCATGGGATCAGCGCTCCTGGCGCATTGACGGGTTTTTTAGCGCAAGTGGACATAGGTGTGTGGTTCAGTAATCAGATTGTAAACATGGGTTCCGTTGTAAAAAAAGAAGCGTATGTAGAGGGGTATGCATATCTTGCCAGACATTTTACAAAACTGCTGCAGCAGAATAAGCAGGCCTTTTTAAATAACAAAACAGAAGAGAATGCATGGAATTTCTATTATACTTACAATACATTGTACCAGATACGGCAGAAAGGCGAGGAATCTTACCTGGCGATGTGCAACGTAAAAGGGTTGGCAGCCGGACTTGCGAAAAAAAGCATTCACTATGAGCTGAAAGAAAAAGTGGTAAACAACATTCTTGAAATTTTGGAAAAACGCTGTCAGTTTACACTTCCAGAGGGGATGGAGATTCCAAAATCTGTTTCCTATCATTCAAAGTTTGTAGTTCAGTGTCCGGTAGATTTGGAAATACTTGATTCTTCCGGAAATGTAGTCGTCCGGCTGTCAGATCAGATTGAATCGGATGTAACAAATTCTTATGGAAGATTTGCAGTTGTCTATATGCCTTATACAGATAGTTATGCAAAAGTAATCTGCCTGAACCAGAATTCCGGATGTTCTATACGCGCCGTTGGGACAGATATGGGATTAGTAAATCTGGAGATGGCGTCAAGGACGGAAAATGGAATTTTTAATTATAAGATGAATAACGAGGCAGTGTCGAAAGGTACCGTTATTTACATAGATCCTGGTGATATAGATTCAGAGAAAAATGAACTGATTTATCAAAAATGGGAATCAGATAATCCGGCAGAAACAGAAAATAAGATTCTGGAACCTGTTTTAGAGGATCAGACAGAAGCAGATGTTTTGGCAATCAAGCTTAATGAAGAAAGAATGGAATTGAAGCAGGGAGAAGAAAGAATTCTTGGTGTGTCTGTTTATCCTGTTGATGCGGGGAATCAGCGTGTCAGGTGGATGTCAGAAGATACTTCAATCGCTGTTGTGAAAGATGGCAAGGTATCTGCAAAAGGAGAAGGGGAGACAACGATACACTGTATTTCATTGGATAATTTAGATATTTCTGCTTCATGTACCATAAAAGTAAATTCATCGAAAGAACAGGTAACAAATGCGGCAAAGACAAGCATCAAAGATGCAAAGGTCACGATAAAAAAGACTTCATATGTTTATAACGGAAAAAAGAAGCAGCCAGGCGTTACTGTCAAAATCGGTTCAAAAACATTAAAAGAAGGTTTGGAATACAAGCTGGCATACAAAGACAATAAGAAGGTTGGCATAGCTTCTGTGATGATAAGCGGAGCAGGAGAATATACAGGAGAGATTACCAAAACATTTAAAATTGTTCCCAAAGGCACGGTTTTGCTAAAAGCTGCAGCGGAATCAAAGGGATTTATTATAAGATGGAAAAAACAGGCCAAATCAATAAATGGATACCAGATTCAATATTCGATGAATAAAAAATTTACGAAAAAAACAACTGTGGCAAAGACTGTTAAAAAAGCATCAACAACCAAACTGAATATTAAGAAATGTAAAGCCGGGAAAAAGTATTATATTCGTATCCGCACCTATAAAAAGGTGAAAGGAAAGAAGTATTATTCCGGCTGGTCAAAAGTAAAGAGTATGTGGAGGTAAAGTTGTGAAAAGAAGTATTATTTCAGGTTTGATTATAATTATTCTTGTGTTCTTGTCAGTAGGAGGTAAAAAATCAGAGGTTTTAGCGGCAGGTAGAAGGAATTATTCCATTAATGCGCAGAATATTCAGGGATTTAAAAAAAGTGGCGGGAAATTAAAAATTAAAGGTGAAAAGAATTGCATACATGAAGTATCATTTTCCAAGAGCGAAGGCTACAAATGGATAAGCAGTCAGGCATTAAAAAAGCGATCGTTAAATTTTAAAATAGCGAAAAATTGTAAATGGAAACATCGTGATGTAAATGGAAGAATAACTACTGTGTCCTATAAATTAATGAAAAAAAAGATAAAGAAAGAGCAGAGCCTGTATAAACAATATAAGCGGAGTGGAAGTTCTATAGAATATGAAACGAATTTTAGCATAGTTCTTGTTGTGCAGAGTAACAGAATTGTGGAAGTAGTTGCATATGGATTTTTTTAAAAGATATTTCTTGGATGAAAGGGGATGATATTTATGAGTAAAAAAGAAAGCAATAGTAAGACTTATTTTACAGTATTCATTTTAGGAATTATGTTGATGGTATTTGGTTTGACTGGAACATTAAATGTAAAAGCGGCGATAATTAGTGAAAGTGAATTTGTTTCTAAAATAGCAGAATTAAAAAAGGTTTACAGGGATAAAGAATATTGGAATGCTTATAATTCTTGTAGTTATAATGGAACTGGAACAATTAAATGTAAATGCAGCACATCATGCGCGGCTAGTTGCTCATGCCGTTGTGGAAAATTTTATATAGGCTCAACGTATTATGGGGGACAATGTTTTGGTTTTGCCAATAAAATGGGATATTTAATATTTGGAAGCGTTCCGACGAGTAGTTGGACGGAGTATAAGAGTGTTGCTAATTACTATGCAGGAGATTATGTGAGGGTACGAAATAACAGTCATTCCATTTTTATTACGAAGGTAAGCGGCAATACGATTACATATGTGGATTGTAATAACTATGGTCCTTGTCAGGTAAAGTGGGACAGAACAATTTCGAAATCCAGTTTAGCAGGAATCACAACCTATGTGAGGAGAATAAAAGGAAATACTTTAACAGGAATATCAGACCCAGTTCCAATCCCGCCTGCGGGTCATGCGCCCGAAGGCGTAGTTGATAATGCATCCGGCGGTGGAAACAATATCACTGTAAGCGGCTGGGCATTTGACAGAGACGACGTATCCAGGCCTGTGGATATTCATGTCTATATCGGCGGACCTGCAGGAAGTGGTGCAGAAGCGCATGCCATTACAGCAAATAAAGACCGTACAGATGTAGGGGACGTGTATGGAGTAGGAGATTACCATGGATACAGGGAAACCATAGAAGTGGAAACGACAGGCGAACAGACATTGTATTTTTATGCCATAAACATTGGAGAGGGAGACAATCAATTTCTGGGGACAAAAACAGTTACGATAAAGAAACGGCCCGAAGGAGTAGCGGATCGTGCGTCTGGCGGAATCCAGTCAGTTACCGTAAGCGGCTGGGCGTATGATCCGGACGAGCCTTATAAAGCGATACCTGTACATGTTTATCTCGGCGGACCTGCAGGAAGCGGTGCAGCCTGTTATGTAATTAATGCAAATCAGGAAAGAAAAGATGTGGGAAGTCAGTTTGGAGTAGGGGATTACCATGGTTACAGTGAAACGATTTCCACAAACCTGGTCGGTGAACAGCAATTACACTTTTATGCAATTGATTCAGAAGGACTGGGGACAACTTATTTAGGGAGCAAAACAGTTGAAATTCAGCCGGAGCTGGAGCCGGAAGGATTTGTAGACAGCGCGGTGGGAGGAACGGACAGTATTATAATAGGCGGCTGGGCATATGATCCAAACGATTACACGCAGTCTCTGGATGTGCATGTTTATGCCGGAGGTCCGGCAAGTTCCGGCACGCTGCTGGGCGGCGTTAAAGCGAATAAAGAGCGCAAAGATGTAGGCGCGGGCGGGAAAGGAGATTATCATGGATTTTCAGACATGATAAAGACGAATCTTTCCGGAACCCATACATTGTATTTCTATGCGATTGGCATCAACGGCAGAACGAACCCTCTGATTGCGACAAAGACTGTTGAGATTACACGCGGCCATGCGCCGGAAGGTTCATTTGACCGTGCATATGGCGGAAAAGGAAGCATACGTGTAACTGGCTGGGCGTTTGACAGGGACGCTTTTACGAGAT
>CAOKHR010000007.1 GCA_948468325.1 uncultured Lachnospiraceae bacterium
GCCAGCATGATGGAATTGCTGGTTAATAATGATTTGAAAGTAAAATATCCTCATGGGCTCGTTTGCTTGGACACTTGGTCCCCAGTTGGTGGCGCTGTTTCAGGAGACTGGACTTTTCAGGAGGTGGGATCTAGGTGGAGGAACGCTAAGGGGTTGGAGACTGTTTCCACTTCTGTCTCACTTTCTTTCTGGTCTGCAGAGGTGTGACCAGCAACCTCACACTCTTCTCGCCCCTGCAGCCTCCCGCTCCTTTCCAGTTCCAACAGGCTGTCCCGGAAACCTTCCACCAAAGCCTCCTCCGTCATCCCGGCAGGCCCTTCCCACGGATTCTGCGAAGATGTCACCAAAGCAGTCAGGATTTCCCCTGTATGGGACGCCTTTCGCACTACCAGATGCCGCAGATATCCCTCATGGCGCATTCTGTGATAATAACGAATACCGCTTCCGACGTTTTCGGATGTAAAGTACGACAGAACCGTCTTCAATATCAGTCGATAATCCGCATCTGCGATCCGGCAGCCTTCTACCGTCACCACATCATAAAAACTGCCGCGCCTATGCATTCCCAGCGTAAGCGGTCCGTCCTTCACCTCATCCCCGAAAGTAAATTCCATCTTATTCCGATAGCCGTACACCTTCGGACTGCCCTTAATACCTTCCCAGTTCCAGTTTTCCTCCTGCCCCTCCAGACAGGCATCCAGCAGGCGTTTTACCTGTTCTCCCTTAACCCTGAGCTGTTCCTCATAGGGCATGGAAAGATAGGTGCATCCTCCGCACACGCCAAAATGGGAACACGGAAATTCCGTCTCCAGAGGTGATTTTTCAAGCACCTCCAAGAGTCTGCCCTCACACTTTCCCTTTCTGATTTTATGGATGGAAAAAGAAATCTTTTGTCCGGGAATACAATTTTTAACAATAACATCTTTTCCCTCTTTCGTCGGAACAATACCCTTATTGGGAAATGCAACTTTTTCCACAATTCCTTCTAATATCTGACCTTTCTTCATCTGTCATTTTGTCCTTTCTATATGAACCGAAAAAAGGACCGCTCACCTGCGGTCCTTCTTATTGCTTAAAATATAGCATTATTTATCGCTTGCCTCTTCTTCGTCGTCATCAAAGAAATCATCTTCGAATTCATCTTCTAAATCATCCTCAAAGTCATCCAGATAATCTGGCGTAAAGAAACGATAAATACCGTAAGCTGCTGCTCCGATTGCTGCAATGATTCCAAGAATTGCAAAAACCCAGATTATTTTGGTTGCTTTTTTCTCATCATCATTTTTCCTTTTCAATACGTCGTTTAATTTTGTCATTGTTAAAAAATCATCTACTTTATTCATGCCGTCCACTCCTTTTCTCATTAATATTCAGGAAAACTTCATTTGCTTTCCCGGCTTCGCATGACATATCGTATACATTATAACATATCTTTTCCTATTCACAAATAAAAAATTACATTTTTTAAAATTTTAATACTTTTTTGTCATACATTACTTCCCGGTGCTCAGATTTACACCTTTTTCAATTTTGCAAACGCGGCAAACATTTTCTTCGTACCTGCCGTATCAAAATCCACGGTAACCTCATAATCTCTCCCGCCCTCTACAATCTGTACAACCGTACCTTCTCCAAACTTCATATGGCGCACTCTGTCACCGGTCTGATAATCCAGATCCTCTTTTTTTGCCGTCCCAAAATTTCTGGGTGCTGCATATCCGCCTGCAGCCATGGGCGCTGAACGAAATGTTTCTTTGGCTTTTCGAAAAGAGTCTGCCCTTTGTTTTTCTTCTTTGGGAGCAAATTCGATTGCTTTGGGCTTTACGGCAGGAATTTCAAATAAATCTGCCGGAATTTCTTTTACAAAACGTGATATTTTATTATACTGCGTTTCGCCGCGAATCATTCTCTGGCGTGCGCCTGTAATTGAAAGATGCTCTTTTGCTCTGGTAATTCCCACATAAGCCAGACGACGTTCTTCTTCCATGTCCTCAATCGGCGTTTCCGATACAATCGAACGGTAACTGGGGAATAGCCCGTCTTCCATTCCCGCCAGATAAACATTTGGAAATTCCAGCCCTTTTGCACTGTGCAGTGTCATTAACACAACATAATTGCTGTCCTTATCCAGACTGTCAATGTCCGCAACAAGCGCCACTTCCTCAAGAAAACCGCTTAATGTCGGTTCTTCTTCTGTTTCCTCATATGCCGCAATCTTGCTAAGCAGTTCGTCGATATTTTCAATACGCGCCGCCGCCTCATCTGTTCCCTCTGCTTCCAGTTCTTCTACATAACCTGTCGTCTCCAGCAGTTCTTCAAAAAGCTCCGTAAGACTGATTATACCCAACTTACTGCGCATAGACTGGATAAACAGCACAAACGGCCGTATTTTGGCTCCCGCCTTGCCGATTGACGGTATTTCGTCCGCCATTTTTAAAGCATCATAAAATCCAATCTCATTGTAAGACGCGTACTCCTGCACGCGGTTTAATGTTGTCGCGCCGATTCCTCTTTTCGGAACATTAATGATGCGGCGGACGGCCAGATCATCACTGGCATTGTCAATTGTTTTCAGATAACAGAGCAAATCTTTAATTTCTTTTCTGGCATAAAAATTGATACCGCCTACAATTTTATATGGAATATTCGAAACTACAAATTTTTCTTCAAAAAGACGCGACTGGGCATTGGTACGGTACAAAATAGCGCAGTCCTTATATTGATACCCCTGTTTATACACTTTTTTTGTAATATCTCTTGCAGCAAAATCCGCCTCATCATACGCAGTTTCAAACTGATGAAAATCAATTTTATCGCCTTCGCCGTTTGCCGTCCAGAGTTTCTTTTCTTTTCTGCTCCTGTTATTAGCGATTACCCCATTGGCAGCGTTTAAAATATTCTGTGTAGAGCGGTAATTCTGCTCCAGTTTAATGACAACTGCCTCGGGAAAATATTTTTCAAAATTCAAAATATTGTAAATATTTGCTCCCCGGAATCTGTAAATGGACTGATCATCGTCTCCCACTACACAGAGGTTTTTGTATTTATCTGCCAGAAGACGTATCAGCTGAAATTGTGCCGTATTGGTATCCTGATATTCATCTACCATAATATAGCGAAAGCGTTCCTGATAATATGCAAGCACTTCGCGATCCGTCTGAAAAAGCTCCACTGTATAATAAATCAGATCATCAAAATCCAGTGCATTATTTTTCTTCAATTCTTTCTGATACTCTGCGTAAACCTGCGCCTGCTTCTCCTTCGCATAATCTCCCTTTGCATTTGAAGCAAATTCCACTGGTCCAATTAATTCATCCTTTGCAGATGAAATTGCAGCCAGAAATGACCGCTCTTTATAAATTTTTGTGTCAATATCCAGCCTTTTTAAAAGATCTTTCATTAAAGTCTTCTGATCATCTGCATCATATATCGTAAAGTTTGCGGCAAATCCTAGTCTGTCAATATATCTGCGCAGAATTCTGACACAGGTAGAGTGAAATGTCGTCACCCAGACAGCCTCTGAACCGTATTCTACCATCTGGCCAATCCGCTCTCTCATTTCACCTGCCGCTTTATTTGTAAAGGTAATCGCCATAATATGATAAGGATCTATGCCTTTTTCCTCAATCAGATATGCCGTTCTGTATGTAAGCGCCCTTGTCTTTCCGCTTCCTGCTCCCGCCAGAATCAAAACGGGGCCCTCTGTCTGAAATACCGCTTTTTTCTGCGGTTCATTCAATGTATCATAAATATTCATTATTTCTCCTTAGTGCCGTTTATTTTGTACAAAAATTCTCTTTCATTATAAAGGCAAACAGGAAAAATCGCAATGAATTTTTACTTGTCAGAATGCTTTTTCAAAATATCATTCAATGCACTGCCGCTGCTGGAATGACACCTGACTACATCCGCTTTGCATTTTTCGGCTTCTGTCACCGCACAGTGCACCATTTTATGTGATACGGTATTTGTAAATAATATAATCAGATCCGGCGAACCAATCTGACCGCTCAAATTTGCAGACATCCGGGTAAATACTTTCGCTTTACATTTATATGCTTTACATATTTTTTTATACTGACAGACCATTCTGTCATGTCCTCCCACAATTACAACGCTCATTTTTATCATCCTTTCTTTGATTAGTCTTATCTAACTAATATTTATATTAACTAATCCTTTGCTGCCCGTCAAGAAAGAATTTGTTTTTCCGGAATAATATGCTACAATATTGAGCAGAAAAACTTCAAGGAGGTCTAACATGGCACAAAATCCAATTGTAACATTTGAAATGGAAAACGGTGATATAATGAAAGCCGAGCTTTATCCGGAAATTGCCCCAAATACTGTCAGCAATTTTATCAGTCTGGCAGACAGCGGCTTTTATGACGGCCTTATCTTTCACCGTGTAATCAAAAACTTTATGATTCAGGGCGGTGATCCGGAGGGTACCGGTATGGGAGGTCCCGGCTACGGAATTAAAGGTGAATTTTCACAAAACGGCTTCGCTAATGATTTGAAGCACGACCCCGGCGTCTTATCTATGGCCCGTTCCATGATGCCGGATTCTGCCGGAAGCCAGTTTTTTATTATGCATAAGACAAGCCCTCATTTAGACGGCGCTTATGCGGCTTTCGGAAAAATTACAGAAGGGATGGATACTGTAAATAAAATTGCGGAAACGGCAACTGATTACAGCGACCGTCCTCTGGAAGAACAGAAAATGAAAAAAGTCACTGTAGAAACATTTGGCGTGACTTATCCTCAGCCGGAAAAATGCTAATTTACTACAGTCAATCAGGAGGGAGTTTATCAAATGAATAATGAAACAACACCAATTCGGGATGCCTCTGTTCTCGGCATCCCCAAAATGCTGATTTTAGGATTACAGCATATGTTTGCTATGTTTGGCGCTACGATTCTGGTGCCCATTCTGGTCAACAATTACTTTAAAGGCGAAGGTCTTTCTATTCAGGTAACTTTAATCTGTGCCGGTATAGGAACTTTATTTTTCCACTTGTGTGCTAAATTAAAAGTTCCTGCATTTCTCGGTTCTTCTTTTGCGTTTCTGGGTGGTTTTTCTACCGTTGCAAATTTAGATACCGGAATTTTTAAAGATATGACGATGGGGGAAAAACTGCCTTATGCCTGCGGCGGCATTGTTGTTGCGGGATTGCTGTATTTAATTCTGGCTCTTGTAATCAAAATTGCCGGCGTTAAAAAAGTTATGCGTTTCCTTCCGCCGGTTGTCACAGGGCCAATCATTATCTGCATCGGTTTAAGCCTTGCACCTTCAGCTGTTTCCAACGCATCCACCAACTGGTTTTTAGCCCTTATCGCATTATCTGTAATTATTATATTCAATATCTGGGGAAAAGGGATGTTTCGCATTATTCCGATTTTACTCGGCGTTGTAATTTCTTATTTGGCGGCACTGATTATGAATGCATGCGGACTTACAAATCCGGACGGCAGCGCTATTTTAGATTTCACCAATGTTGCAGCAGCATCAATCGTAGGTCTTCCACCTTTTCAGCTGTGCAAATTTGATCTGACAGCCATTTTGGTTATGGCTCCGATTGCGCTGGCAACCATGATGGAGCACATCGGCGACATGTCTGCCATTTCTGCGACTGTCGGTGAAAATTTTATTGAAAACCCGGGACTTCACCGCACATTAATCGGCGATGGCCTTGCAACTTCTTTTTCTGCTCTTGTAGGCGGGCCTGCAAATACAACTTATGGTGAAAATACCGGTGTCTTAGAATTAAGCAAAGTATATGATCCGAAAGTAATCCGTCTGGCAGCAGTATATGCCATTATTTTGAGCTTTCTGCCTAAATTCTCTGAAATTATCAGTTCCCTTCCCTCTGCAATCATCGGCGGAGTCAGCTTTATGCTTTACGGTATGATTTCTGCAATCGGTGTAAGAAATGTTGTTGAAAATCACGTAGATTTTACTAAATCCAGAAATCTGATTATTGCAGCCGTAATCCTTGTATCAGGGCTTGGTTTTTCAGACGGCCTTACTTTTACATTCGGAACGACTTCTATTACCTTAACGGGCCTTGCCATTGCAGCAATTGCAGGCATTCTTCTGAATGCAATCTTACCCGGAAAAGATTATTCCTTTGGTGAAGACGCCGATGCAGATGCAAGCCGAGGTATAAATATGAACCCAATTAAAAAAACTAAATAAATAAAAAAGTATCCCAAAATCAGTTTAAGATTTTGGGATACTTTTTTATTCTTCTTCCTCAAAATTCTTTTGTGCAACTGCTGCTACTGCACTGGTCACTGCCGATACGACTGCAATCACAGCAACAATCACAACAAACAAAATAATAATTGCAAGGAATATTAATAATCCGCTTTCTGTCATAGTTTCAAACATCCTTTTCTTTCCCTGTTAGGCATACCGTCATACGTTTTTTGTATTATATCATACATCTGTTTTTTTGAAAACAGCATATAAACAGTAAAATTTATGCCAGGTAACAGTTCTGCCTTACTTCTTCACTGTTATGGAATCCGCCCATTTAAAGTTTGGCTACGACAAAGGGGCGGATTCCCACTTGGAAAAATATACGTGTCCTTACGGACTTTGCAGCCAGTGCAAAGTCCTGAACTGAACTGTTACTATGCCGGTAACTATTTCGTTACTCTCGGATCTTCTTTTGTTACTTATATTTTCTGTTGTATAAACCCAGCATGATTAAAATGCCTCCCAGACCTGCAAATTCCATCAAAAGGCCTGTAAACTCCAGTCTGCGCTGTCCTAAAACAACGAGTGTAATACATACTATGAGACATACTACCACGAGAATTCCAACAATCCATTTCTTGCCGCCTTCCATAGCAATCCCTCCTTATTAACCTTTTAATCCGCCAAGGCTCATGCCCTGTGTCAGCTTCTTCTGAACCAGAATGTATAAAATCAAGGTAGGAAGCATTACAACTACAAGTCCTGCATAGAGTCGGCCGTAGTTCGCAGCTGCCCTCTGTGCCTGCGTTAACTGCATAAGACCTACCGGAAGTGTCTTGCTTTCATCTTTCGTAAGCAGTGTCATAGCAATAATATATTCATTCCAGAATGAAAGGAAATTGAACAAGATTACCGTAATGATACTCGGCAATGCCATAGGCATCATAATCTGAATCATAGTTCTGAAATATCCCGCTCCATCTACATGCGCAGCTTCTTCATAATCTCTTGGTATCGTAACAAAGAAACCGGAAAGAAGATAAATGGTAAACGGCAGCGCCGTAGACGCATACACAAGCGCTGTGATAAAACTGTTATTCAGGAAAAATCCGGAACCTGTTATTTGTTTTACAAATTTATCCCCATCACTTAACATTAAGAAGATAGGTACTACGATATAGTTTACATTAATAAAAAGACCGCCCATGAACAAAATATTCAAAAGCTTGCTGCATCTGAAACGGTACCTTGCCAGAACATATGCTGCAGGAAGCGCAACAACCAGCAGGATGATGAGTGCCATTACCGTAATCTTTACTGAATTCAGCAGATAATCACCCATTTTCGCTTTTTCAAAAGCGTCAATAAAGTTCTGGATATAAAATCCTTTTGGCAAAGACCATGGATTTGTTCCGTAGAATTCGGAATTTTCTTTTATAGATGCAAGAAATACCCAGCCTACCGGTACAATAATACTAATTGCTAATGCAATAAGAACAACATAGACAAAAATTCTGTAGAGGGTATTTAAACTCAGTTCTTTTTTCTTTTTCATACTGCCCCTCCTTAAAATTCTAATGGTTCTCTCTTAGTAGCCACATTGATGATTGCAGACAAACCAAATGAGAACAAAAATACTATAACACCAATCGCCATACCATATCCATAAGATGAGTTTGTATATGCCTGATCATACATATAGCTTAAGAAAACGTCCGAAGCGCCGTTTGGGCCCCCTCTTGTGAGTACTTTGACAAACTGGAAACTTAAGTTAATGGAGCTGATTACGAAAAAGGACAATGTCGTTCTAATATTCGTCCAAATCAGAGGCAGCGTAATCGAGAAGAACTGCTGCACCTTTCCGGCGCCTTCCAGATCTGCTGACTCATAAAGGCTTTCCGGCACGCTTGCCATACTTGCCATATACATAACCATATAATATCCGATTGCCTGCCAGATCATGGCAATAATCAGACTGTACACAACAATATTTTTATCTCCGAGCCATAAAATCGGGTCTTTATCTCCCCGAAAAATTCCGAGAATACTGTTTAAAAGTCCCTGATTCGGATCATAGATTGCTGAAAAAATTGCTGAAATAACTACTACCGATAAAATATTCGGTATATAGAATATAATCCTGTAAAAATTCTCTCCCTTGATTTTTTCTCTGGAAATAATCGCAGCAAAAATCAGAGAAAGCGCCATTGTAACGATTGTAACAATGACTATTAATAACACGGTATTTTGAAAAGAACGTAAAAAGTTTGTATCCCCCATTAATGTTTTAAAATTGGAAAGACCTACAAACTCTTTATTATTGGAGATTCCGCCCCACTTATAAAGAGACATCCGAAATACGTTCAGCGTTGGGATAATCATAAATATAAAGAACAAAATAACCGCCGGCAATACGCATACTCCAATAAAAACACTTCTTGCTTTGCCCTTTTTCACATTTATACCTCCAATCCTTCTAAATTTGCCTTACCAAAAGGCAACCTGCTGTAAAAAAAGCGTTCCAAAGGCGGAAGCCTTCGGAACGCCACCTGTTTTATGCTTATTCTGGCATTGCTTCTCTTAATTTATCACTTGTTTCTTCAACAGATGCCTGCCAATCAGCAACTGTGGTATCACCACTTACAACAGAGTCAACAGTTGCAAATAAACTATCTGCCATAGATACGCCTTCTACAGGATCTGTAGTTGCGAATCCACCCATAACTGCTGTTGCGCCATTATCATAAACGCTGTAGAATAATTTGTTGTCGCCTTCCAGTGAATCGCTCATACCAGCAATTGGCTGAATTGCATTAGCTTTTGCAAAGATTGCTGCTGCTTCATCAGAGTACATATATGCAACCCATTCTTTTGCCATATCCTGATTCTGTGCTTCTGCAGGAATCCACATCTGCTCAAAGAATGTGAAAGAAACGCCCTTTTCACCTGCATTTACAGCAGGAACTGCCATAAAGCCCCATTCAAATCCGTCTGCTCTTCCAGCATCTGCCATTTCTCCCGGAAGCCATGTTCCGTTCGGGCAGAAGATTGCTTTGTTATCAAGAATTAACTGCTGGTTCTTTGTAAATCCGTCACCGTTTGCATTTGCAACAGTTGAGCTTTCTGTATAGGAAGCAAGTTTGCCAACTAATTCAAATACTTTAGTTGCTTCTTCGCTCTCCCAGATGCCGTCTTCGTAAGTCATACATTTGTTGTAGAAATCAGATCCGCCTGCAGATGATAATAATGCAAATGTAAATGCATCAAAATAACCTGTTGTCGGATATGTAAATAAAGCAATACCTTCTTCTTTTGCTTTATCACCTAATGCCCACATATCATCCCATGTAGTAGGAACATCCCAGCCTTTTTCTGCAAACAGTCCTGCATTGTAGAAAAGTCCGCATGGGCTGTAGAACATAGGAGCATAGTAAGTTACGCCGTCATTGTAAGGATTGGTTCCAAGTGTATCAAGGAATCCCGGAATGATTTTATCCTTAACTTTAACATCTTCACCCGGTACTGTCATCTCGAGAACATCTGTCAGAGGAAGAAGTCCTTTTTCTCTTGTCAGAGTCTCTGTCAAAGCAGCTTCACGGCCTGTTGCAAGATGTACAACGTCCGGATAATCTCCAGCCTGCATCTGAGGTCTGATAATGTCCTCTAACTGGCTGCTTGCAGTCATTTCTACTGTTACGCCAGGGTGGGAAGCTTCAAATGCTGCAGCTACTTCATTCCACATATCTTCGCCGTAACCACCTGCAAATGCAGCTACTTTAAGCGTCTGCTCTTCTACTTCAGCAGGCTCTTCACTCTCAGCTGGTTCTTCTGCCTGATTATCTTCAGTTGATGCAGGTGCCGGTGTCTCTTTGTTGTCGTCTGCCGGTGCCGGCTCGTCTGAATTGCCGCAGCCTGCAAACATAGTTGCAGTCATAGCGCCTGTTAATAAAAGTGCCATTAATTTTCTTTTCATTTTAGTTTCCTCCCAAAACTTTGTTGAGTCATAAACCGGAAATTTAAATTCATCTGGCCAGATGATACTGTGCGATAATCACACCATATATGATTTCCTTCTTGTTTATATGTGCATTATAACATGAGCTGTTCGTTTATTCAACAAAAAAAAAAGCAAATTCAACGAATTTTAAAATTGAATCTGCTTTTTCAACAAAAATCTACGTTTATTTTTATACAATCTACCTATAAAATCCGGCATTACACGCTTTCTTTAATAGGTCTTCATGGCTTTTATCAACCCCATCAGCTTTGACGCATAATCAGGATCTGTTGCCCAGTTGCCGTTTCCCAGATTCTGCACATATCTTGCCGTTCCCCGTTTAGACATAAGATACATAAACCTCGGATCCACACACTTTTGTGTTAAATCATCTTTCGAAGCATATCCTTTCAGGTGCTGTACCTGAGCCCTTATGCCGGTCCGCACATCCGGAAATGTCGCTCCGGCAGCACCGTCATCGGTAGCGCCAAGGCCCGAAAAATTGCACTGTTCTGCACTTACCTGCCCGCCAAAAGAAAGATAGCCCGTTTCCAGACAAATCTGGGCGAAAATAACTTCGGCCTTTACCCCTTCGGCTTTACTTTCTTCTACTACAAGTTTACAAAACTCATCTATATTCCCGGCGCCTTTCGTTTTATAGATTTTCGCCGGGAATTTCCTGCCGGAGGCATTGTAAAGCGCCGCCATCTGTTCTGCCGTTACGGCAGACTTGCCCATAATCTCATAAGCCGTTGAAGCTCCTATTGCTTCCGAACGGTTTCCGCTGCCGGCTGTAATAATCCCTTTCCCGTCCGAATATGCCTGAACTTTATAATAATAGGTTTTGCCTGAGGCAACTTTTTTGTCTGTATAATCCAGAACGGAAGCCCCCCTGACCGTCGCTATACTTTTAAATGTTCCGGTCTTTGAGGTTGCGCGGTATATCTTATACTTTGTAGCTCCGGCAACTTTTCCCCATTTTATTTTCAGTCCGTCGTCTGCCGTTACTTTTACAGAAGAAATTTTAACCTGTTTTAAAGCCCTAAAAGAAACTGCCTCCGAATATCCGCTTGTAATTTTCTCTCCGTTTAAGCTTCCTGACGCAACAATTTTGTAATAGTATTTCTTGCCGCTCTTTACTGTTTTATCGACATATTTTCGGTTACTGCCTTTTAATGTCGCAACTTTTTTATAACCGCCCTTAGACTGTGTGCTGCGGTATATTTCGTAAGTCTGTGCTTCCTTTACCTTTTTCCATACAATCTGCATTCGGTCCGATGCCAGGGAAGCGATAGATGTAATGGAAGCCTTCGGTATTGTCTTTCCCTTTACAGGCGCTGAATAGGAGCCGTATCCTTTGCCGCCCTGTCCGATTGGACGTACTTTATAGTAGAATATTTTTCCGGGCGTTACATTTTTATCTGTATAGGTACAGGCTCTGTTTCCGTTTGTCCTGCCGATTTCAGTATATTTTCCGCTTTCACTTTCCGAACGCAAAACCTGATAGCCGCTGCCTCCTGCGGATACGTTCCAGAAAAGCTGTATCTGGGCAGGCGCTTTTACTTTTACCCTTTCAACCGATACTGCTGCGGGCGCTTTTACTTTTACTGTAACCTGCGCCGTTTTTATCTCTTTTCCGCTTTCCCTGCTAATCGGTACAATTTTATAATAGTAATTTACTGCGGCGCTTATCTTTGTATCTTTATAAACAGTATCCTTTGTTGTTTTAACCTTCTGAAAGGAAGCTTCTGAAGACGCCCTCCGGTAAACAGCATAACCGCCTGCCTGTGTAAATCCGTCCCATCTTACTTCAATTTTTGTACTGGATACCGCTGATGCCTCAGCCCGCATAGCGGCGGAATCTGCATATGTATTTTCCGGCATACCGAGCAGCGAAAATACAATACATATTAGTAAAATAAATTTGTTTTGCACTCTCATTTTCTTTCTCCTGTCCTCCCTGCCTTATGGGGCAGCCGGCGTCTGCTGCGCTGCTGCCGGCAGTGTTCCGGCTGCTGCAGGCGACTGCTGTCCGTATACTGTGTTTGCTCCGTATTGATTCATCAAAGCGATTTTATAGTAGTAAGTGACGTCCCTGTTTTCCTGCTTCACCGAAGCATCCGCATAACTGGTTACGGAAGCTCCTGAAATTGTCTGCAAAAGCATATAAGTCCCGTTTGGCTCCGTACTCCGGTAAATCTGATAGCCTGTAACGTCAGCCACTCCTGTCCATGTAATCTCAAGCTGTCCTTTCTCATTTGCCGTAACAGAAGTAATATTTGTCGTATTGATTGGCGCTGCCCCGGCCGCCGCACTCATTCCACATGTTTTCTCTGTTGTTTTATATCCTTTTACAAACGCTTCTATTTTATAAAAATATGTCTGTGTCATATTCAGATCTGTATCCGTATAGCTGGACTGGCTGCCTGTAACCGCAGCAATTTTGCTATAAGAACCGTCTGCTGTTTCAGAACGGTAAATATTGCAGTATTCTGCTCCTCCGTAATTCCATGAAATCTGAATCTTATTTCCTGTGCTGCCCTGTACAGACGTAATTTCTGCCGGCTTTAATGTCCATACATTACGGATTGCGGAATAAGAACCATAGCCTGTTTTTCCGTTTACTTTTTTTCGTGTTCTTACTTTATAATAGTAATGTGTTCCCGCTGTCAGGCCGGTTACTTTATAAGAAGTTTTTTTGTATCCTGAAACGGTTTTCACTTTCCTGTACTTTCCGTTTTTGGATGTCGACTGATAAATCACATAACCGTCTACACCGCTTACCTTTTTCCAGCTTATCGTCTGACTGGTGGCAGAATTATTTTTGATTTTTGTAATTGACGTCTTCTTGATTGTCTTTCCGGAAGCAGACTTTCCAAAGCCGCTTACACCTTTGATTCCGCTGTTGTGATTGAACGACTGCACCTTATAATAATAGGTTTTCTCTGCTTTTACCGCAGCGTCATCATAATATTTTACTGTGCCGCCGTCTACGGTTCCGACTTTTTTATATTTTCCGCCTGCGGAATCCGCCCGTTTTATCACGTAACCGGAAGCATTCGGGTCTGCTGCCCAGGATACACGAAGCGTCGTCGTACCCACCGGTTTGACTGATACATCTTTTGGAATCACTGCCGTTCTTCCCGGCATAATCTCACTGTAATCACTGTAAACCGTTGTATTATCCACCAGTCCTACAGAACGGATTTTGTAATAGTACTGTTTCCCGGCTTTTACCTTATCCGTATAGCTTAACTGGTTCATTCCTGCAAGTGTTGCAATCTTTTTATAAACTCCGTTTTTCTTTGTTGCCCGGTAAAGTTCGTAATTCGCCGCATTGTTGATTGTTGACCAGCTGATTACCAGTGTCTTGCTGTCTTTTGAACGAATAGAAGAAATCGTAGGCGTTGACATTGTCGTGCCGGACGCTACCGCACTGTATTTTCCATATTTCGTACCGGAACCTGTCTTATTATAGGTGCGTATCCTATAGTAATAAGTCGTCCCAGGAGTCAGACCCGTATCTCTCCATGTCGTTGTATTGGAAGAAGTAATTTTGGCTACTTCTTCGAATCCGCTGCCGCTTGATGTGCTGCGCTCTATGCAGTATCCCGTTACACCAATTACCATAGACCATGTCAAATCCATCGTTGTACTGCTTGCAGATTCAATACTGTTAAATCCAAGTCCCTTTTTCAGTCCATAATATTCTGCAATTCCGGTTGCGTCTGCAATCCCAAGCTTCTTTAACTGTGCGTCCGAACTTAAAAATTTCTGGGCGTCACTCGCATTTGAAACAAAAGCATGCTCCACAATCAAAGCCGGAATCCCATTCTCCTTGCACCTTTTGATGACCCCGTAATAATCCGCGAGACTGCCGTCCGGATATTTCGTGCCGTTTTCCGAATCCCGGATATGGATACCGCCGTTTGCAAGTCCCAGACTCGTAAGCTTTGACTGAATAATGGATGCCAGCGCCTTTCCAGATGCTCCGCAGGATGCATTATAATTAGAATTCGGATAATATACATTGGCGCCGCTGGGACCCGGACTTGTACTCGAATTGTTGTGAATACTTACAAACAAATCCGCTCTTTTCGCAATAGCCACCTGTGCACGCTGGGCCAGCGTAAGATATGTATCCGCCGTTCTTGTCATATATACCGTGATTCCGGAATATTCTTCAAGCTCTTGCTTGCAATACTGGGCAATTTTTAGATTTACCGTCTTCTCTACAATTCCATACGCCGATGGTGCCCCCGGATCGCTTCCTCCATGCCCTGCATCCAACACGACTACGATACTTCTCATGCCTGTAGCATCCACATCGTCTGTACCGCCTGCTTCTGCACCTCTTTGCATAATCTTCGTAATCCCGTCAGGCACACTGCAGCCTGCATTGTCTAATGCCTCTTCTATCGTCTCTCCTGAAAGAGGCTTTCCGTTTTCATCCAAAGCTACGATATTCATCTCTGCCCCGGCAGCCAGCGCTTCTGCTTCTTCATCGGTTAAAAGCACGTCATCCGGTTCAGTTTCTACAATCTGATCGACTCCGAATCCTGCATCAATTCCCATTTCCGCAAAAGAAGTCTCATATGTATGATTTTCTGCCGTGTATGTAATACGGTCCAGCCGGTAGCTGCCTGCCTGGCTTTTATCCTCGTATTCCATCTCAAACATAACAAAACTGCCCAGAATCTGAGAAGCATCTGTCTCATATGTATGGCCGTCTTCCTGCCTGCTGTAAGATAATACTGCCGACTCCAGTTCAGTACCCTCATCACCAATCCCCAGCATAATCGTCTGTTTTCCCGGCGCATGCACCAAAGGCTCTTCTACTACGAGATAATTCACCAGTACATCTGCTGTCTCTTTTACATTGTCTGTTATCTGTGCTGCAAAGACGCTTTCAAAGTTTGCCGTAAATACGAACAGGCATGCAAGTGCTATTGCCGCTAATCTTTTCGCTGTTCTCATCATATATCCTTTCCATCCGTCTAAAATTACTTATGAATTACTGTTCCTGTCTTCCCCGCCATTGCTTCTTTCGATTTATCCAGTCTTGTAATCAATACGGTTTTTACTGCAGAATCCCCGATAAAATCAACTGCTGCCTGAATCTTCGGAAGAATTGTCCCTTCTTCAAACTTCCCTTCTTCTATATAAGCGCGTGCCTGTGCCACCGTCATAGAATCTAACGGCTTTTCTTCTGCCGTATTGTAACCCAGGCAGACTCTGTCCTCCCCTGTTAAAATAACAAACATATCAGCATCTAAAAGCTCTGCCATCTTTCCGGCAGCAAGATCTTTCTCAATCACTGCGCTGGCGCCTTTCAGCTTATTTGCCTGTACCAGTACAGGGATTCCGCCTCCGCCGCAGGCAATGACTACCTGATCCGCATCGCTTAATGCCCGGATGGCATCAATTTCAACAATATCCATCGGCTTTGGAGCCGCAACGATTCTGCGGTAGCCTTTGTCTGCTTCTGTCACATGGTTTCCTTTCTTCTCCTCCGCTTCCGCTTCCTCTTTGGTCATAATACGTCCAATTACCTTTTTCGGATGATAAAAAGCTTCATCATAAGGGTCAACACACACTTGCGTCAGTATCGTTGACACTGTCCTGTAGATCCCTCTGTTTAATAATTCCGTACGAATTTCATTCTGCAGGTCATATCCGATATACCCCTGACTCATAGCTGAACATACAGACATCGGCGTAGCCGTATACTCCGGATGCATCTTGCCAAATTCTGACATCGCCGTATGAATCATTCCGACCTGCGGCCCGTTGCTGTGCGAAATTACTACCTGAAAATCTGCTTCAATCAAATCTGCCACTGCTTTAGCCGTCTTTTTGGCAGCAGTTTTCTGTTCCGGCAGCGTTGTACCTAATGCTTCATGCCCTAATGCAATTACAATTTTCTTTTTCCTCATGGATATTCCTCCTCATATCCGATTTGCGAAAAATTCCCGATAATGCTTAATTGTATCATAATCTGCTGTTTTCTACAATACTGCCGTTTTACAAAAATTTACCCTTCCGAAGCAAATATATGCCGCAGATAAGTACTGCCAGCCAGAAAATCAGTCTGCTGCCTGAGGTATCGGATGTCTGTGCACTTTTTGTGGGAGCAGATTCCGACATGCCATTCGGCGCAGGTTCTGACATGCCATTGGGTTCTGCCTCCCGTTTCCCGTCCTGCTCTTTTTTCTTTTCCGCAAGATCTTTGTTACCTGCTTTTTTCTCTGTGCTCTCTTGCTCTGTATCCGTACCGGAGGGACTTTCCGGCTTAGATAATTCTCCGGTATCCGTAAATGCCTTCATCCTTGCCGTAATCCCGTTTACCGCCATATCTTCCCAATGTCCGTCAATAAAACGAAAGCTTTCTCCCGGTTTTGTTTCATTGATAAACGAAATCCAATTTCCATTCTGATACGTTTTATCAACAAAAAACTCAACGGCTTCTCCGCTTTCTTTCTGAAATGTTGCTACAACAGAAAATGTTTCGCCCTCTTTTAAGGTAACCGGTGCATCAAGCGGTATTGTATAATATCCCGCATAACTGGTACTTCCCGTCACAGGCTCCGGAAGCTGCGCTGTTCCCGAAGAGGGATTTGCTGTATCTGTCAGGTCTTTATATACCTGAATACTGTAAGATACTGCCGTGTCAAAAAGCGCAAACGACACTGCCTTTAAGTTTTCTGTACTAAAACCGTCCTTATTATGTACTGTAAATACATTTGCTATGGATTCGCCGCTGTCTACTTTTGTCAGATTACTGTCCGGATTGGTCGCATTATAGGCTCCCGCAGAACCGTCATATTGATAGTTATAACAATAATTATCCGCCGGTTCAAAATCAAAAATATAGGCTCTTGCACGGTTTGCACTGGTATTGCCGGAATTTACAGCACCGTCTTCATAAGACATGTAAAAATATCCGTTATCGCCCCAGTCTGCCCCATAACTGTTTTTTACAATCCATGCGCCGTCCTTTTGAGGGCGGTGTTCTTCACTAAAATTTTCTTTTGAAAATGTGTCATCCCATCCGACGATAGTCACAGAATGATTATTGGCCTGACTGCTGTTAAGCGGAAAGTAATATGCATAGCTGCTGCCGTTGTAATACAGGTTGTTCCAGTAAAAATTAATTGCCGCGCCTCCGTATTTTAAAATCATCTGTTTTATGACATTTACCGCATCTATATCTTTAAAATTAATCCAGTAGGCATTCTGCAGATGCGCCGTATCCGCATAAGCCTTGGACTGCTCGTATATGGTTTCCTCCGTAAGCTCTTCAAAAGGCGCAGTACCCTCTCCCGCCGCCCCAAGCCATCCTGCCAGTGCAAACGTAGAAAATATTGTATTTGAACCGACTGACAGAAAATCCAGAGAAGAAATATTGTTGTTGCCGTCTCCCTCCGTATTACCCAGAGGGTCCGTCACAGAATGATAAAAAAAATACAGCAGATGCGCTTCCGACAAATCAAGCTGTCCGGGATCTGCAAGCCCTTTATATACCAAAGACTGTTCGCCCGCCGCGAGGGAAGAAAACGCCCAGCAGGTATTGGAAGCCTGGCTGCGCACCGGCGTAACCTTTCCGGCTTCTCTTGGATCATATACAGCATCCGTCTTATCAATACCATAAGAAGACAATGCAGTATCTTTCCTGAGCAAACGGTAAAACTGATCTATCTGCTGTTTCTCATTTTCCTTTTCTGTTTCGGGAGATTCTGCTGTCAGCGCCTCTATTTCCTCTGCCATTTTGGGTATATCAAATTCCTGTTCCGCCTCCATAGGCGTAACCTCTTTCGCAAATCCAGCCCCCGAAAAAATCAGGCAGAGACAAAAGAGCATTAAAATCCCCGAATTTTTTTTCATTTTCTTATCACTCCTCACATTGATACCAGTTCCGCAATTATCTGCTGCCTTACATTATAATCCAACTATAAACAAAAGAAAAGAAGCAGCGGAAAAAACCTCCTGGCAGATTTTCCATAAAATCCCGCCATGAGGTTCTTTCCCGAAATTTTTAATTTGTTATAAGCAGGGCCGTCTTAATTTTTGCTTCCTAAGGTCACTGTAAGCGTCTGCTCAACATATTCGCCGTTTTGCGCCCTCTGAATCGTAACTTCAACTTCCGTTCCTGCGGACAAATACTGAAGCAGATCCTGCATTTCTTCCATAGATTTGATATTTCTTCCGTCAAAACGTGTAATAATATCTCCCTGCATCAGTCCTGCGTCTGCCGCACTGCTTCCCTCTACAATCTGCGCAATATAAACGCCCTGAGGCATATGATAAGTTTCTGATACGCTCTGCGTAACATCTACGCCGGAAATACCAAAGTATGCGCTGTCAGAGCCTTTTACCAGTTCCCTCGTTATCAGCTGTCTGATAATGGGAATTGCCGTTTCGGAAGGAATCGCATATCCCATGCCCTCTACGCTTGTCTCCGCATATTTAACAGAAGTAATTCCAATCACTTCTCCATTGGCGTTTAACAGAGCTCCTCCGCTGTTTCCCGGATTAATCGCCGCAGATGTCTGTAATAATTCATTTGTTATTGTGCTGCCGTCTGTTTCATTCATAACGGTTACTTCTCTGTCCAATGCACTGATGACGCCTGTTGTTACAGACTGTCCGTATCCTAACGCATTTCCAATGGCAATCGCTGTCTGCCCTATTTTAAGCTGCTCGGAATCTCCAAACGTAGCCAGGCGAATCTCCTGTTTTGTCTCATCTTCAATATCTGAAAGCTTTACAGATACAACCGCCAAATCGCTGCTGGCATCCGTTCCCTTAATTTTTGCATCTACAGAACTGCCGTCATCAAAAACTACTGTCAGTGTCTGTGCTCCCTCAATTACATGATTATTCGTAGCAATATAAATATTCTCTTCATCCTGACTGATAATAATGCCGGAACCGCAGCCTTCACTCTCATACTCTTCATATCCGAAAAAGAAACTCGGCACCTGTGTCCGCGCAATCGTTGTAATAGACACAATCGACGGCATTGCCTGATCGACGATGTCCGACACATCCGTCACGCCGCCTTCTGCCATTTGCTTTGTACCGTCATCCGTGCGGCTGGCAATTGTATCCAGCGCTTCTGTTGTCTCCGCAATATACAGGTCCGCTCCTGATAAAGCCGTCGTGTCTTCGTCTGAAACTTCTTCTGCCGTATTTCCTGCTATCTTTCCAAAAAGATATGTAGTTCCCGCAAACGAAAGTCCCGCAATTAATCCAAATGTCACTGCCATCGCTGCGCCCTTTAACAATTTTACTGCAAATCCGCCGCCCTGCTTCTTTGGCATCTGCGGTTCTGCATAAGTCTGCTGCCACGCATATCCGTTCCCTCCGTTTTGCGCATTCTGCATATATGGTTCTGAACCGGATGCCTCTCCATAAGAATAATATCCTTCCTGCTGTGCAGCCGTATTTGCATCTGCTGCCGCCGCTCCCGTAACTGCTTCTGCCCTGCCATATTCAGTTTCCGGCACCGTTTCACTGGCTGCCGGACTTTCGGATACTGTCTCTTCATTAACTGCCGTGCCTTCGAATACCGGTCTTTCATCTGCTGCCATATTTTCGAATACCGGTCTTTCATCTGCTGCCATATTTTCGGATACCGGTCTTTCATCTGCTGCCGCACGTTCCGGTACCGCCTCTGATGCTGCGCCAGTGTGCCTTTCATAAGCTATATCCTTATTTCCGTCATTCCCATATCCGCCTGTATTTCCATTTTCAAATTCTTCCATACCCAAACACTCCTTTGAACATTTTCTCATTCGGCAATTGTAAAACGTACCCTTTTACAACTGTTATCAGTCTACCCCGAATTTGTGTTACTTTTGTGAAAATAAAGTGCAAAAAAGGTGAAAGATGCTGTTACCAGTCTTTCACCTTTTTATTCCGCTTTCTATTCCTCTTCATCCGGCATAATATATTCGGTATCTGTCGTACCGGTATTATCATCTCCAGTCAGCGGATTGTCCCGCCTGCTGGTGGAACTTGTCGTACATCCTGTATAATCTACAATATAATCACTGATATTGCTCACCGTATTCGATACATTGTTCTTCTCATTAAACAGATATTCATGCAGTTCTTTTACATTTGTCTCTAAATCTGTCGGCACAACCAAATCTCCCTTTGTACCATAATTTCCGGTACAAAGCTCAAACGGCCAGCCATGCGTATCTTCCAGCTCATAATCCAGCATATTGCTTGCAAGCTTTAACAAATCTGCGCTTGAAAACGTGGTGGAAATCTCGCCAATCATACTGTTTATCATGCTTCCAATCGTTGTAATGCTGGAAGCTTTCGCTTTTTCTATCATCTTTGTCAGCACTATTCTCTGACGTTCCGTACGCTGAAAATCATTTCCGATTTTACGGATCCTGCAGTAAGCCAGGGCCTGCACGCCGTCTACTGTATAAACGCCGCCGCTGCTTAACTTTTCAGTATTATGATTTGTAACCGTGTTAATTTCATCAATATAGTTATCATTCATAACCTGAACTTCCTGGTCAGTAAGCTCAATCTCAACTCCTCCAAGTAAATCTACCGCATCTACCAAAGCTTTAAAATCAACTGACACATAGTCAACAATATCCAGATTGAGATTTTTATTCAGCGCGGCAACTGCTGCTTTGGCGCCTCCCCTGGAATAAGCAGAGTTTATCTTGCCGTA
>CAOKHR010000008.1 GCA_948468325.1 uncultured Lachnospiraceae bacterium
TATCATGGGCAAGTGCCGGTGGTCTTGGTTTCAGAGGTTCAAGGAAATCTACTCCGTATGCTGCACAGGTAGCAGCTGAAACAGCTACGAAAGCAGCTTTGATTCATGGCTTAAAATCAGTAGATGTTATGGTAAAAGGACCGGGTTCAGGAAGAGAAGCAGCAATCCGCGCGCTTTCTGCATGCGGTCTTGAAGTGACAAGTATCAGAGACGTAACACCAGTTCCTCATAATGGATGTCGTCCACCAAAACGCAGGAGAGTTTAATCAATCTAATAGGAGGGATAGTCAAAGATGGCAGTTAACAGAGTTCCTGTTCTTAAAAGATGCAGATCACTGGGATTAGATCCGGTTTATTTAGGAATAGATAAAAAGTCTAACAGAGAATTAAAAAGAGCAAACAGAAAGATTTCCGAATATGGACTTCAGCTGAGAGAAAAACAGAAAGCAAAATTTATTTACGGCGTATTAGAGAAGCCTTTCCATACCTATTATGAAAAAGCTGACAAGATGAAGGGTATGACAGGTGAAAATCTTATGATTATGCTGGAGAGCAGACTTGACAACGTAATTTTCCGTCTGGGATTTGCAAGGACGAGAAGAGAATCCAGACAGATTGTAGGTCATAAGTTTGTTACAGTAAATGGAAAATGCGTAAATATTCCATCTTACAGAGTAAAAGCCGGAGATGAAATCGAAATCAGAGAAAAGAGCAAAGGACTTCAGAGATTTAAAGATATTATGGAGGTAACAGGCGGAAGATTAGTTCCGGAGTGGCTGGATGCAGACACAGAGAATTTAAAAGGAACCGTAAAAGAATTACCTTCCAGAGATCAGATTGATGTACCTGTTGATGAAATGCTTATCGTCGAGTTATATAGTAAGTAATATGGGCTGCGGTTGAGATAGGTATATACCCGAATAAGGAGGTACCCGCAGGGCACATGTTTGCCGCGCTGCGCGGGCAGTAATGAGGAGGCACCCGCAGGGCACACATATGCCACGCTGCGCGGGCAGTAATGAGGAGGGCTTTGTAGTGTTTGATTTTGAAAAACCGAAAATTGAAATTGCTGAAATTTCAGAAGACAAAAAGTATGGAAGATTTATTGTGGAACCGTTAGAGCGAGGTTATGGTACGACATTGGGTAATTCTCTGAGAAGAATTATGCTCTCTTCCTTACCAGGTGCAGCGGTAAGCCAGGTAAAAATTGATGGTGTGTTACACGAGTTCAGTTCCATTCCGGGCGTGAAAGAGGATGTGACTGAGATCATCATGAATATCAAGAATCTTGCACTTAAGAATACATGTCCGACAGATGAGCCAAAAGTTGCTTACATTGAATTTGAGGGTGAAGGCGTTGTTACGGCTGCCGATATTCAGGCAGATCCTGACATTCAGATTTTGAATCCAGATTTGGTAATCGCAAATTTGAACGGAGGAGCTGACTGCAGGCTTTATATGGAGCTTACAATTACAAAAGGCAGAGGATATGTCAGCTCGGAAAAGAATAAATCAGAAGACGTGCCGATTGGCATGATTGCGATTGATTCTATTTATACTCCGGTTGAGCGTGTAAATCTGACAGTTGAAAATACACGTGTCGGTCAGATTACTGATTATGATAAACTCACATTAGATGTATTTACCAATGGTACATTGGAACCGGACGAGGCAGTAAGTCTGGCTGCCAAGGTTCTGAGTGAGCATTTGAGCCTTTTCATCAACCTTTCTGAGACAGCAATGTCAGCAGAGGTTATGGTAGAAAAGGAAGATGACGCAAAAGGAAAAGTCCTGGAGATGAATATTGACGAACTGGAATTGTCTGTACGTTCTTACAACTGCTTAAAGAGGGCAGGAATTAATACGGTAGAAGAACTTACAAACCGTACACCGGAAGACATGATGAAAGTTCGCAACCTTGGACGTAAGTCATTGGAAGAAGTGCTGGCAAAGTTAAAAGAATTAGGTCTTCAGCTTAACCAGAGCGAAGATTTATAAAATAGAAGCGGCTGGTTCCATAAGCCCAAAGAGCGGGAATAAGTCGGCTCCATGAAAGCGTGGAGGCAACTAAACAGGATAGCATTCGATAAGTAAGACCGAAGTGTGTGTCGGATGTTCCACAAAACGGAGGATTGAAAATGGCTAAATATAGAAAATTAAGCAGAACTTCATCACAGAGAAAGGCTCTTTTAAGAGGCCAGGTAACGTCATTAATCTATAATGGAAAAATCGTTACTACAGAAGCAAAAGCAAAAGAAGTTCGTAAGATTGCAGAAAGCATTATTGCAAAAGCAATCAAAGAAAAAGATAATTACGAAGAAGTTACCGTAAAGGCAAAAGTTGCGAGGAAAGACAAAGACGGCAAGAGAGTGAAAGAAGTTGTAGACGGTAAGAAAGTTACTGTTTATGATGAAGTAGATAAGACAATCAAAAAAGATATGCCTTCCCGTCTTCATGCAAGAAGAGAGATCTTAAAAGTTCTCTATCCGGTAACGGAAGTTCCGAAAGAGGGACAGGGCAGAAAGAAGAATACAAAGGAAGTAGATCTTGTTGCAAAATTATTTGATGAGATTGCTCCGAAATATGCAGACCGTAACGGCGGATATACAAGAATTGTTAAAATCGGCCAGCGGAAAGGCGATGGCGCCCTGGAAGTTCTGTTAGAGCTTGTATAATGATAATAAAAACTCCGGTTTTAAACCGGAGTTTTTTGTCAAATGGATATTTTAAGAGGAGGAGAACATGCTACCTGAATTATTTTCTATTGGGCCGGTTACGGTTTACAGTTATGGACTGATGACGGCTATTGCAATCATTGCAGCGATCGGAATGGGAGAATATCAGCTGAAAAAAACCGGACTTGCAGAAGAAGGGTTCTTTTTCGGAATGGGTATTGCCTGCGTGATTGGAGGATATGCATCTTCCAAGATTCTTTTCTGGATTACGATTTTACCGGAGATTATAGAAAATCCGGCCAGACTGTTGGATTTTACAAGTGGTTATGTAGTATATGGCGGTTTGATTGGCGGTGTATTGACAGCGTATGTTTACTGCAGAAAGAAAAAAGTGGATTTTTGGAAAGCGTTTGACCTTGTAGCGCCTTTTGTTGCACTTGCACAGTGCATCGGAAGAGTGGGATGTTTTCTTGCCGGTTGCTGTTATGGACAGCCGACAGAGAGTGTATTCGGCGTAGTGTTCCATGATTCTTCATACGCTCCGCCGGGTGTAAAATTATTTCCGGTTCAGCTGCTTTCTTCCGGATTAAATCTGTTGAATTGTCTGATTTTGTATTTTCTGTGGAAAAAGACGAATTTAAAAAAGGGATGTGTAGGAGCGTTTTATATTATAAACTACAGCGTAGGACGGTTCTTTTTGGAATATCTCCGCGGAGATTTGGAACGCGGCACTGTGGGAATATTGTCAACATCGCAGTTTATTTCTATCTTTACGCTTGCAGTGGGGGTGATTCTGCTTGCTGTGCGAATGAGAGCACGGAGGACGGATTAGAGCGTGTTTGAAAATTAATCGTCCTCCGGCTGGTACAGCGGCAGTGAAAAGATAAATTCTGTTCCAACGCCTTCTGTGCTGATAACATTGATATTTTCTTTGTGTGACTGAATAATTTCTTTTACAATGGCCAGGCCTAAACCTGTGCCTTTTTTGTCTTTACCGCGTGATAAATCGGTTTTATAAAAACGTTCCCAGATTTTTCCGAGACTTTCTTTGGGAATTCCGATGCCTTTGTCTTTGACAGCGACAAATATTTTCTCATTTTTTACTGTAGTTTCAATTGTGATAACAGAATCAGAGTGGGAAAATTTGATTGCATTGTCAATCAGATTGTATATAACTCGCTGAATTTTTCCCATATCTGCACAGGTAAAGAGAGTCTGTCCTGTGAGTATTAATTCAAAAGTAATCCGCTTGTTTTTACAGATGCCTTCAAAGGTCTGCACAGTCAGCTTGATTGTGTTGTTAATATCAAAAGTAGAAATATCTAAGAGCGTGCCGCGTAAATTGTATTGGTTAAGTTCTAAGAGCCCTGCCGTCAGTTTATTGAGCCGCTCTGTTTCAAAAAGTATAATTTTTAAATATTTTTCCTGATTTTCTACAGGTATGGTGCCGTCTAACATAGCTTCCACATAGCCTTTTACAGAAGTCAGAGGAGAACGGAAATCATGGGACACATTTGAGACGAATTTACGCTGATCCTCCTCTAAAGTATTCAGTTCGTTTGCCATATAAGTTAAAGATGCGGCAAGATAACCGATTTCATCATTTGTATGAATATCTACAGGATGGTCAAATTTGCCGGAAGCATATTCGCTGGCAGCCTTTGCAATTTTTTTGACTGGAAGGATAATCGTATAGGTAAAAATGGCAAGCAGTACAAAGGCACATAAAAACAGTATAAGCAGAGTGAGGTATGCGATTTTAATGATACCATTGTTATACGAAAGCAGCATATGTAACGGTTTGTGTATAATTATGTAACCCTTGACTTTGTAATTGATGGAAATCGGGGCATATACACTAAGCTGTTCATCCTCAAAATATTTGTAAAAATAACCGGTTTGATAATATTTATGCTGAAAATCACCAATATTAAAATCACTGATATTTTCAAGGTTAAAAAGATCTGTTTTTTTTCTGGAATTTACCAGAATATCACCGCCTGTATCAACGACCCAGATTTGGGATGCCAGGTAGACATCCAATGCTTTTAGGCGATCTTCAAAATCTGTCAGTGTAATGTTGTTGCTGTAATAGCTCACGGCATAATCGGAGGCTATTAAGTTCGCCTCTTTGTACAGATTGGAAGCTTCTTTGGATTTGACATAGTCAAGCATAAGATGTGAAGTAATGGTAGAAACTACAACAAATCCAAGAATTCCAAACAGCAGATAGCCGAGAAACAACTTGGGATAAATCGTTTTTTTCATGCAGATCACCCGTTTGCTTCAAATTTGTAACCGATTCCCCAGACAGTTGCGATGCTCCAGGAAGAGCTGTCGTTAATTTTTTCACGGAGACGTTTGACATGTACATCAACGGTGCGGGTATCACCGATATATTCATAGCCCCATATATGATCCAAAAGCTGTTCTCTGGTAAATACCTGATTCGGAGAGGCGGCAAGAAAATACAAAAGTTCAAGTTCTTTTGGCGGCATATCTACAGGGTGTCCGTGATATAGGACGGAATAGTTGGAAAGATTTACCACCAGTCCCGGATATTCTACGCACTTGATGTCAGGAGCCGCCACATGGTTTTTCATTGCAGGCTGATAACGCCTTAGTACGGCTTTTACACGCGCTACAAGTTCTTTCGAATCAAAGGGTTTCATAATATAGTCGTCTGCACCTAGCTCAAGGCCCAGTACTTTGTCAAAAATTTCCCCTTTCGCTGAAAGCATAATGATGGGAATATCCGATTTTGCACGGATTTCACGGCAGACCTGATAACCGTCTATGCCCGGAAGCATCAGGTCAAGTAAAATCAGATTTGGAGAGTACTGTTCAAATGCAGTCAGCGCTTCCTCACCGTCATTTACCGTTTTTGTATCAAAACACTCTTTTGTCAGGTAGAGTGAAATCAGTTCTGCAATATTAACATCGTCATCGACAATTAAGATTTTTTGCTTTGCTGCCATAAAGACCTCCTTATAAAAATTATTCCGTTTTGAATTCTGCGATGGTAACACCCGCATCTCCCTCTCCTAATCCCCCGAGACGGAATGATTTGACGTATTTCTGGCGTTTTAAATGCTTTTGTACCGCATTTCGTAGGGCGCCGGTGCCTTTGCCGTGGACAATCCGTACGGAAGGAAGATGTGCAAGATAGGCATCGTCTAAATATTTGTCTAAAAGAGCAATTGCCTCATCTGTTGTCCTGCCGATTAAATTGATTTCAGGAGACACAGAAATTGATTTGCTCATTTTAATTTTTCCGGCTCCTGTTTTGCTGAACTTTTTACTGTTTGTCAGTGTATCGTCTTCCAATAGTATCAAATCGTTTATATTGACCAGAGAGTTTAAGATGCCCATTTGGACGTACAAATCGCCTTTTGCATTCGGCAGTGTGTGGACAGTTCCTTTTAAATTCATGGAAAGTACTTTTACAGTATCACCGATACGAAGCTTTTTCGGCGCTTTTGTATTGGGTACGGCCATGTCCGGTTTGTCCTGAAGGTGTTTTTGCATATCGGACATTTTGCCGCGCAGACGGGAACGTTCTTTTTCCATCTCACTGACGGGAGCATGAATCTGCCCGAATTTATTGAAATTGCGGATGCTTTCATCGGCAAAATCTTTTGCCTCTTTTAAAATGGAAAGCGCCTGTTCATTTGCTTCTTTTAGAATTTTGTCGCGTGTCTGGTCGATACGTTCCTGTTTCTGCTCTAATTTTTGTTTTAAGGATGCAATTTCTTTTCTGTAGCTGTCAACTGCTTCACGTTCACGCTCAATCGTTATGCGGCTGCTTTCCAGATCGGCAATCAGGTCTTCGAAGCTGGCTTTTGCGTCTGTAATCTGGCTTTTGGCATCTTCAATCAGCGAATCATCTAATCCGATTTTACTGGAGATTGCAAAAGCATTGCTTTTTCCGGGGATGCCGATTAACAGACGGTAAGTGGGGCTTAAAGTTTCGATGTTGAATTCACAGCAGGCATTTTCTACACCGTCTGTGGAAAGCGCAAATATTTTAAGCTCACTGTAATGTGTAGTTGCCATGGTGCGAATCCCTTGTGCATGCAGCCTTGATAAAATAGATATGGCGAGAGCAGCGCCTTCTGTCGGGTCTGTTCCGGCGCAGAGTTCATCAAAAAGCACAAGAGAATTTTCGTTGGCATTTTTCAAAATAGAGACAATATTTGTCATATGGGAAGAGAAAGTGCTTAAATTCTGTTCAATGCTCTGTTCATCACCGATGTCGGCAAAGACATCTTCAAAAACAGGGAGTGTGGAACGGTCATTGGCAGGAATATGAAGACCTGCCTGTCCCATTAAAGTAAAAAGACCGGCTGTTTTCAGCGATACGGTCTTGCCGCCTGTGTTTGGGCCGGTAATAACTAAAAGATCAAATGCGCCGCCTAACGTAATGTCTATGGGAACTACTGTTTTTGCATTTAATAGAGGATGGCGGCCTTTGCGGATATTGATTTTTCCTTCCGTATTAAAGACAGGAGCAACCCCGTTATGCAGTTTGGCCAGCTGCGCTTTTGCAAAAATAAAATCAAGGGTTGTGAGAGCCCTGTAATTGTCATTTATGAATGCAGCATCTTCAAAAACATGGCTGCTTAAATTAGAAAGAATAACTTCAATTTCTTTGGCCTCTCTTAAAAAGAGCTCCTTTAATTCATTGTTCAGATTTACAACGGCAGACGGTTCTATAAATAAAGTGGAGCCGCTGGAGGACTGGTCGTGTACCAGACCGGGCACCTGATTTTTAGCGGCAGCTTTTACAGGAAGACAATATCTGTTATCGCGCATGGTAATAACGGAATCCTGCAGATAACCGCTGTTGTTTGCCTGATTCATGATTTTGTTAATCTGGGTGCGGATGCGTTCATTCATGCCGCCGATAGAGCGGCGGATTGATTTTAAGGTGCTGCTGGCATCGTCGCTGATTTCGTCTTCGGAAAGAATACAGCGCTTGATTTCATCATTTAAGGGTGTCAGGGGTTCTATTATATGAAACAGCTCATCCAGAGAGTCTTCTGCTTCGTCTTCGCGCTCCCTGCGGCCAAAATTTTTGGCACGTTTCGATACCTCCAATAGAGAACTGATTTGTAAAAATTCAGGAATGCTTAAGCTGCCGCCGGCCTCCAGGCGTTTGAGAGAAGCCGCTACCGGATGAATGCCGGAAAAGGAAAGGCTTCCTTTTTTGAAAATGCGCATAAGAGCATCTGCCGTCTGTTTCTGGGCGGCATTTATGGATGCAATGTCTGTCATAGGCAGCAGATTCCGGCACTGTTCTTTGGCAGACCGGCTGTATGCAAAGTCTGTTAAAGTTTCTATGATTTTGTCAAATTCTAATGTGTGCAATACTTTTTTGTTCATAATATTCCTCAATCCTGCAGTGTCTGATTTTCCAACACGCTATAATAAGATTATACATTATCTTTTGCGGGTTTAAAAGGAGAAAATAAAATCTTGCATCCCTATTCTATTACTCGTATAATAAAGATTAGGCAAGTGGAAAATACATTATTAGCATGCGGTTAAGGAGAAGTAACGGTATGGCTGAACGTGATAAAGAAGATTATTCATTTATTAATGAAAAAATCAAAGCAAAACCGGTGAACAAAAAGAGGTTGTTCAAACATGGGCTTTATACGATGATGCTTGCAGTTGTATTTGGGGCAACAGCCTGTTTTGTGTTTACTTTACTGCGGCCGGTTATGGAGGAGTGGCTGCATCCGAAGACAAATCCTGTTATAACGATTCCGGAAGACTCACAGCAGATGATTTCCGAAACGGAGGAAATTTCCGGAACGGAGCAAGTTCCTGCGACGGAGGAGATTCCTGCATCGGAAGAAACAGAAGCGGCAGAGATTCCGGAGCCGCAGACAGAGACAGTGATTGTAAAAGAACTGGAAATTTCTGATTACCAGATGCTGCAGAACAAGCTTTATGCAATCGGCAAGGAAGCAAACCGTTCTGTCGTTACGGTTACCGGTGTAATCAGCAATACGGACTGGTACAATAATGCCTACGAGAGTAACGGGCAGTCTTCGGGTATTATTATCGGTGATAACGGGATGGAGCTTTTGATTCTGACAGAACATAAAGTCGTTCAGACGGCTGAAGAAATCCGTGTAACATTTATTGATGAGTCTACGGTCACGGCTTCTTTAAAAAAGTATGACGGCAATACGGGAATTGCAATACTTACCGTAAATTTAAAGCTGCTGGAAGACAGTACAAAAGAAAGAATTGCATATGCGGCGCTTGGCAATTCACTGTCAGTATCACAGGGAAATATTGCAATCGCGATTGGAAGCCCGCTGGGGACGAATTATTCCATCGGGACGGGTAATATTACTTCGGTTGGAAACGTGATTCAGACAATAGACAATACATATACGGTTTTTACGACAGATATAGTGGGAAGCAGCAGCAGCAGCGGCGTGCTTCTAAATCTTAACGGAGAAGTTGTGGGACTTGTTATGCAGGATTACAGTGGGAGCGGAGATAATAATACGCTGACGGCAATTTCTATTTCTGAACTTAAAAAAGTAATTGAAATGCTCTCGAACGGAAAAGACATACCGTATCTTGGACTTAAGACGGTAACTGTCACAGATAAGATTGCACTGGAATATGGCATTCCCAAGGGGGTATATATTAAGGAGGTCATTTTGGATTCTCCGGCGCTGGAGGCCGGACTGCAGAGCGGAGATGTTATCGTTGAAATGAACGGAGAAGCAGTCAGCACAATTGAAATGTATGAAAAAAATGTTCTGGCATTAGAACCGGGAGATGTGGCGGAGGTTGTTGTAAACCGTCAGGGAATGGATGAATATCTCCGTGTAACACTTAATGTAACAGTGGGAAAACTGCAGTAATTGCAGGCAATTGAGGAAGGAGAAGCTGTATAAGCGGTAAAAATAACATGAAATATATTGAAACGTTTCGGGAAGGCGAGAGAATCAATGGGATTCTTCTCTGCAAGCATAAACAGGCTGCGGTCACAAAGAATGGGAAGCCGTATGAAAATGTAATTCTGCAGGACAAAACAGGTATGCTGGATGCAAAAATCTGGGAGCCGGATTCTCAGGGAATTGATGACTTTGAAGCACTGGATTATATCAGCGTTGTCGGCGACGTTACCAGTTTTCAGGGAGCATTGCAGTTAAACATTAAGCGTGTCCGGAAAGTGCAGCCTGGCGAATATGACCCGAAAGATTACCTTCCGGTCAGCAGCAGAGACATCGAAGAGATGTATGAGGAACTGAAAGATTATATCGGAACAATTAAAAATCCGTATTTACATCAGCTTCTGGAAGGATTTTTTCTGAAAGATCCGGATTTTGAAAAAAAATTCAAAGCGCATTCCGCTGCGAAAAGTGTACATCATGGGTTTATGGGAGGTTTACTGGAACATACACTGTCAGTTACGAGACTCTGCGAAGCATTTTGCAGGCAGTATTCCATTTTGAACCGTGATCTTTTGCTTACGGCAGCTATATTTCATGATATTGGGAAATTAAAAGAGCTGTCTGATTTTCCGGCAAATGACTATACAGATGAAGGCCAGCTGTTAGGGCATATTATGATCGGTACGGAGTGGATTGGAGAGCACATACGGCAGATACCGGAATTTCCGCACAGGCTCGGCAATGAACTGAAGCATTGTATTTTGGCACATCATGGCGAACTGGAATTCGGTTCTCCCAAAAAACCGGCGCTGGTTGAGGCTGTAGCGCTGCATTTTGCAGATAATATAGATGCCAAGATGGAGACTTTAAAAGAGGCATTTGCAGGAGTGCCGGACGGCAATACACAGTGGCTGGGATATAACAGACTTTTGGAGTCTAACATCCGCAGAACAGGTAAGTAGGAATGATATGAAGAAGAATGATTTGATTGAACTTACGATAGAAGACATCGGAACAGACGGTGAAGGAATCGGCAGATATGACAACATGACGTTTTTTGTGAAAGACGCAGTAATTGGCGATACAGTCCTTGCCAAGATTATGAAACTGAAAAAGAACTACGGTTATGCAAGGCTGGTAGAGATTAAGGAGGCTTCCCCAAAACGGGTGGAGCCCCGTTGTCTTTATGCCCGTTCCTGCGGCGGCTGCCAGATTCAGCAGATGGATTATCAAAGCCAGCTTGCCTTTAAGCAGAGAAAAATCAGAGGAAATCTTATTCGGCTTGGAGGATTTGCCGAGGAGTATATAGATGACATTATGGAGCCTGTCGTAGGCATGGAAGAACCTTATTTTTACCGGAATAAGGCTCAGTTTCCTATTGGGAGAAATGCCGAAGGCGAAATTATAGCAGGATTTTACGCAGGACGGACACACAGTATTATTGCTAATACGGACTGTATTCTGGGGGTTCCTGTAAATAAGCAGGTACTGGAAACAGTGCTTGGTTTTATGAGAGATTACGGCGTGTCTGCTTACGATGAGAATACAAAAAAAGGCCTTGTGCGCCATGTTTTAATCCGGTATGGATTTGATACAAAAGAAATTATGGTGTGTCTGGTGATAAACGGAAAGCGAATACCAGAGGAAACTATATTAGCGGCCCGTCTTGGTGAGATAGAGGGAATGAAGAGCATTTCTGTGAATGTGAACCGGGAGAATACGAATGTGATTCTGGGCAGTACTACCAGAGTAATCTGGGGAGAGCCGGTGATTCATGACGCGTTGTATTTAAGGGATACGACTGATTTTAAAAGAGTCGGAAAAAAGACAGTTTATCAGATTTCACCGGAGTGTTTTTATCAGGTGAATCCGATGCAGACGGAGAAGCTGTATTCTCTGGTACTGGATTATGCGGAGCTGACAAAAGAAGATATTGTGTGGGATCTTTATTGCGGAATCGGCACAATTTCACTGTTTCTGGCAAGGAGTGCGAAATGGGTATACGGCGTCGAGGTTGTGCCTCAGGCGATTGCAGATGCAAAAGAAAATGCAAAATTAAACGGGATTTCGAATGTTTCATTTATGGTGGGGAAAGCAGAAGAAGTCCTGATTGATAAGAAGGAAAGCATGCAGCAGCCGGACGTGATTGTAGTAGATCCTCCGCGGAAAGGATGCGATGGGGAGTGCCTTAAGACGATGCTTAAAGTACGGCCGGAGCGAATTGTTTACGTCAGCTGCGATTCGGCGACATTGGCACGGGATCTGCGCGTGCTTTGTGACGGGGGATATGAGATTGTAAAAGTGCGCGGAGTGGATCAGTTTGGGCAGACGGTGCATACAGAGACGTGCGTCCTTTTGGGTAGGAAATAGTAACACCGCTGATACAGTCTGTGCAACCCTCATGGAAATCAAAGAACGGATAAAATCAGAATATGGTTTAAAAGTATCATCCTGATGTTTCGCATTTTTACATAGTATCAGTGAAAAAAGATATTGCAGCTACCGCAAATGCTGGAAAAGCTTTAAAATAGAAAATAGAACAGACAGCAAAAAACACAAGCAGGCTATTTACAGTATTACAACCAATTTTTAAATATAGCGCTGCTTGTGTTTATATTTCATATTTTTATTTTTTTAAAACCCGCAAGCGTTTTTCTCTTGGGGACTGTGTTTTGAAAATTACATTTCTGTACCGCATCAGGACACCAAGCAGAATCATTCCCAAAACTCCGCAGGAAAGAATTTCTCCGATTCCGACTGTAAGCATAAAATATGGGATGGAACCCTCAAACTGATATACGTAAGCAAGTATGAATGGAACAATGAAAGTGTTTGCTGCGATAGGAGGGATTGGCGCCAGCCAGTAATATTTTCTCAAAAGATAAGTGCCGACAGCTCCAAGCAAAGTGGCCAGACTTCCAAAAACAATATCAAGCGGCATACATCCTGTGAGCAAATTGCTTAGCAGACAGCCTATGGTAAGTCCCGGAATTCCCGCGGCAGTAAAAAAAGGCAGAATCGTCAGCGCTTCCGAAAAGCGTATCTGAACAGCATAATTTGCCAAACCGAGAGCGTTGGCAAGCAGTGTCAGAACAACATACAATGCAGCAATCATAGCTGACTGGGTGATAAATAGTACTTTTTTGTCTCTCATATTCAATTTTCTCCTTTAGTTTTGTTTTAGGTGTGGAAGGTCTCGAACACACCGTTTATTTTGTTGTAATTCCCTTTATTTGTAAGGGCCGACAACGGTTAAGAGTATATCATAAAGCATCCTTAAATTCAAGGATTGTTTGAAAAAGTCCGGCTTTGAAATACTCCTCCGCTATACATTCCACTCCAGAAGTTTTCCTAGAAAACGCTGCAGCTGTCCGGTCCAGGGATGATTGAAAAGCTGTTCGCTTTCACAGTATTCCAACAGGGAACCTTCATATAAAAAAGCAGTTTTTTCGCAGGCATGGCGTGCAAAACCCATCTCATGTGTTACGATAATGAAATGCATCCCTTCGTCTTTCAGCTCACGAATTACGTCCAGTACTTCTGTTGTATATTCAGGATCTAATGCGCTGGTAGGCTCATCCAAAAGAAGCAGCTTTGGACGCGGCGCAATCGCTCTGGCAATGGCGACACGCTGTTTTTGGCCGCCGGAGAGAGCGGCGGGCCTTTTTTTCCAGTCGTCTTTCAGGCCAAAACGCTCTAGCAGTTCCATCGCTCTGGCCGAGGCAGTTTCTTTGCTGTATCCGTGTACCTGTTCTAATGGAATCGCAATATTATCCTTTGCATTCATATGCCGGAACAAGCCGCCCTGCTGGAACACAAAGCCGATTTGTCTGCGGTATTTCTGCAAATCACTTTCTTTCTGGGTCACTTCTTTGGAGTCTACCCACAGCCGCCCTGTAGTTGGCGTGATTAGTCCGCCGATTATGCGCAGAAGTGTGGATTTTCCGCCGCCGGAGGGCCCGATAATTGCCAGCGTGTTGATTTCATCAGAAAAATCCATGGGTTTTAGAATTGTTTGCCCCGCTTCAAATTGTTTGGAAAGATTTTGAAATTCAACTTTCATATTGAAACCTTCTTTCTAAAAACTCACTGATTAGAGAAATGGGCAGAGTCAGGCACAAGTAAAGGACGCCCAAAAACAAATAACATTCAAATAAGCGGAGATTTACTGCGCTGATTTCCCGCATGGCCTGTGTCAGCTCAATCACTGCAATCATAGAAAGCAGAGAAGAATCTTTAATAATAGAGGCAAACTGTCCGGTAAGAGCCGGCAGTGCACAAGCCGTTATCTGGGGAAAAATCACATATCGCAGGGTTTGTTTGCGGTTAAATCCGACTCCGCGGGCTGCTTCCAATTGGGATTCATCCAGAGAAAGCAGGCTTCCGCGTATGATTTCAGAAATATAAGCGCCTTCAAAAATGGAGAGAATCATAACACCGGCAGCAAACCGGCTGCTTACGCCCCAGGCAGTGCCTATGATGTAAAAAAACAGATAAATCTGCATAATAAGAGGCGTTCCCCGAATGAATTTTACATAAATGCCGCAGAAAAAGCGGATGAAAAGCAGAGGGGAACTCTGCCCTGCGGCGCTTAAAATACCGATGATAAAACTTAAGATAAAGCTGGACAGACTCAAGCCTATCGTAACGAGAAAACCGTCCCATATACGAATTCTGAATTGTTTTAAAAAAGAAAAATCAAGATGTACATGGATTGCGTTTAGGGACAGCCAGAACAGCGCCACCCACAGCACAGTAACAAAAAGCAGGTTTAAAAGAACTGCCGTATGGCTGATATTTTCTTTTTCTGAAACCCAGAATAATTTTTTTATTTTCATCATATGTGTTTCCGTTTCTTATAATTTATTCATTCATATCAAAAAACCACTGGAAATTAAGTTCGTCGAAAGCTTTCTTTTCTTCTGCAAGCCAGGTCTCCGTCAGCTTGTCATAGCCGCCGTTTTCCCTGAAATCAGCCAGAAAAGCATTGATTTGATCCAGTAACGCCTGATTGCCTTTTTGTACTGCAATTCCCCATTTTTCTACGTCCTGAAAAGGAATAAAAACTGCGGCAGTCGTATCCGGATTCTGCTGCCAGTTGCGGTAGACGGTAAGCTGATCGTAGATAAAACCGTCAGCCCGTCCCTGTGCGACTTCCGTAACACAGGCGCTTTCATCCGGCAGAATCAAAAGGTGGGTATCGGTCAGGTTCTTTTCCGCATACATATGACCTGTGGAACCTGATTTTACCGCCAGTGTCTTACCCTCCTGATTTAAGTCATCAATGGAAGTAATGCCGGAATCTGCATTGGCTAAAATCGCCAGAAGCGCGTTTGCATATGGATCAGAGAAGTCAATCAGCTTTTGGCGTTCTTCTGTAATTGTCATGGAAGAGATTACAATATCTGCGGCTCCTGTCTGCAGGGAAGGAATCAGTCCGTCCCATGCTGTATTTACGATTTCAATGTTGTAACCGGCATATTCTCCAAATGCTTTCATCAAATCTACGCTGATGCCGGACGGCTCTCCTGCGTTATCTCTCGTCTCAAAAGGCGGATAGGCAAGCTCCATTGCCACGACCAGAGTATCGTCTGATTCAGCGCCGGTATCAGCCTGTTCTAAGCCATCCTGTGCAGGATTATCTGCCGGTTTTGTATTCTGGCTGTCCGAACAGCCGCAAAGTGCAAAACCAAGCAGCATTACGAAAAGCAGAGATATGATTTTCTTCATAAATAAAATCCTCCTGTTGTAAGTATATTTGTCGAAACAGAATATCTGTTCGAATAAAATATTAACATATATGTCGGATGATGTCTATAGGTTTTTTTACACCCATTACAAGTCACTCTACTGACTGACGGCAGGCCAATACGTAAAGCATGAGAAGGCAGCCTCTGTACTCCGTTTCGGTCCGTCCTAAAGAAGCGCCGCTGGCATTTAGGACCCCTTGCCGTAAAGATGCAAAACGTCCAGCGGACGTTTGTCCTGCGCTGACCGGAGTGGAACACAGACACTTTAAATGGATGGCCGCCCGTTGCATTTCACGCCAGATAATATGAAATATCTGCAAAAACCGGCGTGGGTGAGAAATGTAACTTGTTTCTTTCAGATAAAATGTTAAAATAAATGTACAATAACAAAAACTTTCAAAAGCGGGAATAAAAATGATTGATATTTACTATGTGGAAGACGATGAAAATATAGCGCAGGCAGTCAAAGATTTTCTGGCGCGGCACGGCTACAGGGTGTTGGTTTTTTCAACGATTGCAGAGGCAAAACAGGCATTGAAAAAGATGAGGCCGGCGCTGGCGCTGATTGACTGGAATATGCCCGACGGAACAGGAAGTATGCTGTGTCAGTGGATACGTCTGAACTGGAAAGAACTTCCTGTTATTTTTCTTACTGTCCGCGGGGGTTCCCGCGATATTGTTTTTTCATTCCAAAACGGGGCAGATGATTATGTGGTGAAGCCTTTTGAACTGGATGTGCTGCTTTTGCGCATCCGTGCTTTGCTGCGCAGGACGGGCGATGTGTCGAAGCAGTATTTATCCTGTGATTTTATATCGCTGGACCAAAAGCGGAGGCTGGTTTGCTGCGGCACGGAAGCAGTTGATTTAACGCCTTCGGAGTACCAGCTGCTTTTATTTTTGCTGCAAAATAAGGGAAAAATCGTGACAAGGGAAAAATTGCTGGAGGAAATCTGGGACAGCAACGGAAACTTTGTCAATGACAATACGCTTACCGTTACCATGAAACGCCTGCGTGAAAAGCTGCGCCGCCCTGCATGCCTGAAAACTGTCAGGAGCATCGGTTACTGTATGGAGGATGTGGAATGAATAAAAGAAAACGTACAGCGGCGCTGGCAGGGATTGTTTTATTTGTAAGCCTGATTACGGCATCCCTTACAGCGCTGCTTTTGTCAGCGTATTATAACCGTATGCATGTACGGGCGCTGGGTGAGATTTGCGAGGGGATTTTAGAAAAACAGCCGGAAGCGAAAGAGGCCGTTCTGACAGTGCTGAAAGAATATAAATTTGAACCGGAAAAAGAGGAAACGGAAAATATCATTCTGGCATACGGCTATGGACAGAGCGGTTTTTTGCAGTCTGTAAAAATATATGGCAGATGGCCTGCGGCCGTTGGATTTGTAACAGGAGGACTGTCATTTCTTATCCTGATTTTATTTTTCCGAAAGAGGGAAGCGGCGCGCATCAGAGGCCTTACGGACTATTTGGAAAAAGTAAATGCCGGAGAGACCGGCGTTTTATTTCCGGCTGGCGAAGATGAAATTTCCAAATTGCAGGATGAGATTTATAAGACGGTGACACAGCTGCATCAGATGAAAGATGAGGCAGTAAAAGCCAGACAAAATTTTGCGGAAAATCTTTATAATATTGCACACCAGATTAAAACGCCGATTACGTCGATTTCTCTGTCTGTGCAAATGTGGCGGCAGGATGCGTCACCCGCATATCAGGAGCAGATTCGCCGTCAGCTTTCGCGGTTAATTCATTTAGAAGAATCTCTTTTGCTGTTATCACGCATAGATGCAGGAACACTGCCTTTAAATCGGAAAGAAGAAGATGTTTTTACGATACTTACGCTTGCAGCCGACAATCTGCAGGAGCTGTTTTTGAAAGCAGGTGTTTCCGTTGATGTGGCGGAGTCGGGTGAAGCGGCTGTATTTGTGGACTTGGACTGGACAATGGAAGCGGTTATGAATCTTTTAAAAAATTGCATGGAACATACGCCTCCGCAGGGAAAGATCTGCTGTTCGTATGAAAAAAATCCTATTTACACAAAAATCCATATTTGGGATACAGGTACCGGCTTTGCACCGGAAGATATTCCGCATCTTTTTGAACGCTTTTACCGTGGGAAAAATGCCGGCAGCGGAGGAATCGGCATCGGGCTGGCGCTTTCCAAAGCAATTATTGAAAGCCAGAACGGGACAATCGGCGCCGGAAATCTTCCGGAAGGCGGCGCATGTTTTGAAATCCGTTTCTACTGTCACTGATCTGTCACTTTGCTTTGCTATAATAAAATCATAAGCAATACAAAGTTTTAGACAGGAGGTTTTTGGCGTGGAAATTTTAAAATGCGAAAAAATAAGAAAAGTGTATGCTAACGGAAACCAGCAGGCAGTTGCTTTAGATGAAATTGATTTAACCATAGAAAAAGGAGAATTTGCTGCGATAATAGGAGCATCCGGTTCCGGAAAATCCACACTGCTTCACATTCTCGGGAGCGTAGAGAAACCTACATCGGGGAAAGTTGTCGTCGGGGGAACGGATCTGTCAACTCTGAATCAGACACAGGCGGCGGTTTTCAGGCGCAGAAAAGTAGGAATTGTGTATCAGTTTTATAATCTGATACCTACGCTTACGATTCGTAAAAATATCTGGATGCCTATGCTGTTAGATAAAAAAGAGCCGGACCGGAAATATTTTGAACAAGTGGTAAAAACGCTGGGAATTGATGATAAACTGGAATGTCTGCCGGGTCAGCTTTCCGGCGGGCAGCAGCAGAGGGCTGCAATAGCGAGAGCTCTGATTTATCGTCCGGCGCTGCTTTTGGCAGATGAACCGACAGGAAATCTGGATCAGAAGAATTCCAGAGAAGTTGTGGATATGCTTAAGCTTTTAGGCCGCAGTTTAAACCAGACAATTGTGCTGATTACGCATGATGAAAAGATTGCATTAAAAGCAGACCGCATTATCACAATCGAAGATGGCCGTATTGTCAGCGACGGGAAAAGGAGGCAGTGAATATGTGGGGAAAAACTAACCGTTCATCCGGTATTTCTATTATGGCAGCATCCTTTATTTCGGCCTTGCTTTTGTCGGTATTGTGCAGTTTGTTTTACAATTTGTGGATATATGAAACAGAGCGTCTGAAAGCGGAGGAAGGCGGCTGGCAGGCCCGAATTTCAGGAGAAGCAGATGCGGCAGTTTTAGATTCGGTACAAAGCTATGCCAATGTAAAAAAGGTGGTTGTAAATGAAGAATTGTCGGACGGACAGGAAATCGTAATTGACATTTATTTTAAAAATATGAGGACAGTCTTTACGGATATGCCCCAAATTGCCGCTCTGACAGGCCTGCCGGAAGAGTCTGTTTCGTATCATTATTCGCTTTTGAATCTGTATCTGGTCCGCGGACCGGAAGATTCGGCACTGCGCTGGGTTTTCCCGTTTGCGCTGGGCATTGTGGCGGCTGCCTGTTTGTCCTTAATCCTTGTAATTCACAATGCTTTTGCGGTAACGATGAATACGAGAGTGCGTCAGGCCGGCATTTTTTCAAGTATCGGAGCCACTCCGCGGCAAATCCGGACAAGCTTTTTGAAAGAGGCGGCCGTATTATGTGCGGCGCCGGTTTTGGCAGGTAATCTGCTTGGTATTTTTATCGGCATGGGAGTTTACGCGGGGATAAATGAAAAGCTGGCTGACGTGGCGGGAAGGTTAGTGCTGCCTTTTGCATATCATCCTCTGATTTTGATATTGTCGCTTTTAACGTCAGTTGTAACCGTATGGATTTCCGCCTGGATACCTGCGAGAAAAATAAGCAAAATGACACCGTTAGAAGCAATCAAAAATACGGATACCGATTTGCTGAAAAGAAAAAAGAGCTCCCGCATATTGTCGCTATTATTTGGAATAGAGGGAGAGCTGGCAGCAAATGCGCTGAGAGTGCAGCGGAAATCTATGCGGACAGCCACATTATCCCTGATATTTTCTTTTCTGGCTTTTTCTCTTATGATGTGTTTTCTGACAATCACGGTAATCAGCCAGCGGGAGACATATTTTGAAAGGTATCAGGATGCATGGGATGTGATGGTATCACTCAAAGATACAGAAATAAATGATTTTGATGAAGCAGGCGCCGTGCAGGAGCTTTCCAGTGTAAAAGATGCTGTTGTGTACCAGAAGGCAGAGGCGAAAAGAATTGTAAGCAAAGCAGAAATCAGTGAAAAAATGCAGCAGATGGGAGGGTTTGGGCATGCTTCCGCCAGTCAGGCGGCTTCCGTCGGTGACGGATGGATGGTCAATGCACCTCTGATTATTATGGATGATAACAGCTTTTTAGAATATTGCAGGCAGATCGGGATAAAACCGCGTTTAGACGGCGCAGTCATTCGGAATAAAATCGTTGATGTGACAGACAAAAATTTTCGAAAACGGCGTACGCTTCCTTATCTGAAAGAAAACGGTAAGACAACGGTTTTAAGGCAGGACGGGAAGGAAAATATAACTGCAGAAATTCCGGTGCTTGCCTATACGGGAGAAGTTCCCAATCTGCGGGAAGAATATGCATCCTCTGATTTTTATGAACTTGTGCACTTTATCCCTGTATCCGTCTGGAAAAAAATACAAAATCGGATTGGCGGGTTAAAGGACGATGTATCTATCAGGATTCTGGCGGAAGGAAAGGCAGAACTGACCAGTCTGGATGCAATTGGCAAAGAAGTATCAAACCTGCTTGGCAAAACGTACGAAACAGAGATTGAAAACCGGATTCAGGAGAAAATAAATAATGACAATATGTTTGACGGAATGAAAGCCATACTGGGGTTGTTTTGTGTTTTGCTGGCAATAATAGGAATCGGGAATGTATTTTCCAATACGCTTGGATTTGTGCGTCAGAGAAGAAGAGAATTTGCCCGCTATCTGTCGATTGGCCTGACGCCTGCGGGAATGAAGAAAATGTTTTGTGTGGAAGCGCTTGTAATTGCGGGACGTCCTGTACTGATTACATTGCCGGTGACGGTGTCGGCAGTTGTGTATTTTATAAAAATAAGTTATCTTGAACCGGAGCTTTTCATTCGTGAAGCGCCGTTTGTACCGCTTTTATTATTTATTCTGGCTATTTTTGCTTTTGTGGCATTTGCATATTATCTTGGTGCGGGAAAATTGTTGAAAAGCAGTCTGACGGATGCTTTGCGGGACGATTTGCTTATGTAAAACGCGTGTATTATGTCAGAAGAAAATTTTGCTTTTTTTAAAACATTGTACACCACTTTACAACTATTATAAATAGCGCTCCTTTTGCTGAACAAGGTATTTTAA
>CAOKHR010000009.1 GCA_948468325.1 uncultured Lachnospiraceae bacterium
TGTGACTGGCTTGCTAAATATCACTGTACTGATGTCTGTATGGAGTCTTCTGGCAGGTACTGGATTCCTGTCTTTAACATTCTTGAGAAAAACAACCTTTGGGTTACGCTTTCTCATCCGAAGTATACGAAACCTATGAAGGGAAATAAGACTGACCGTAAAGATGCTAAATGGATCTGCGATCTTTACATGTGTGGTATGGTCGAGCCATCCTTCATTCCACCTGCCGACATCCGCCATCTTAGAGATTTGATTCGTTACCGTTTCAAACTTACCTGTATGATTACTGGCGAAAAGAATCGTGCTCAAAACTGTCTAACCGTTTCAAACCTTAAACTTGATGATGTATTCAGTGATGTCTTTGGCAAGTCCTCCCGTTCCATCACAGAACAGATACTTGCCCACCCTGGGGAAACTTTTGATGTCACACCTTTCGTACATGGACGTTGTAAGACTCCTATAGAAGAAATCCAAGCCGCTGTCGATGGTGCCATCTCGCCTGAACAGGCTGTTAAACTTCGTCAATGTCTTGACCACATCGACGAATTAGAAAAGCACATAGATACAGTGGAACAGGAAATTCTTCGTCTTTCTGACCCGTACGAACCAGCACTCAGCCTGATACGTACTGTTCCCGGATTTGACAAGAATCCTATGACCGCAATCCAAGTCCTTTCTGAAATTGGTGCTGATATGTCTGTTTTCCCCACAGCAAAGCACCTCGTATCATGGGCTGGATGTTGTCCCCGCAACGATCAAAGCAACAAAAAGATCAAATCAACTCGAATTTCCCGTGCCGGTTCTTATTTTAAACCAATACTGGTACAAGTTGCAAATGCTTTGATCAAATCGAAGAAACATCCTGAATTTACAAACCGCTACCGGCGTATAAAAGCACGTCGTGGTCACAAGAAAGCTATCATTGCTATCTGTCGTATGATCCTGACTGCTATCTGGCACATACTCTCAGATTTGAAGCCATATACACCGGATGGATTTCTTGAATCACGTCCTGTGAACGAATCAAAAACCCTGACTACTTCACAGGCACTTAATCTTCTTAAGCAACGTGGTTACATTATCAAAGATGAGCCTGCAACAGCTTCCTGATTAGGTGTTATGTCTATATTTACTTTTAAAGCCACCCGAAAAGATGGTTTGTTTGTTATGCTCTTTAATTCTTGATTATCCACCACTTATTTGTTTCAAACTTATCCTCCCCGAAAACAGTACGATTTCGTACATTGTGCATAAGTATAGTACGATTTCGTACTTTTGTCAAGAGTTTTTTTATTTCTATCTGCCGGCAAAAATTTGCTTACAACTCCTCCTCTGCCCAGACATGCCCACGATTCCCACACGTTAAAACTCACCCATGGCGCACAAAGAAAAAGCAGAAAACCCATTTCCTGATTTTCTGCTTTTTCTCCGGCCTGCAGCCTGCTGTCCGGCCCATTTATATTTAACCGTGCCGTATGAAAATTTCTATTAAACCCGTAACAATTCAGCAACTTCTTTTTTCGTAGGAACAGCTGGTATTCCGCCTCTTTTTTGTACACACAGGCTGGCTGCGGCATTTCCAAACTTTGCACATGCCCTCCAGTTATCCCATGCCATTGCCTCCATATCCGTCTGATACTTTAAATATTCTGACAAAAAGCCGCCCCAGAAAGAATCCCCTGCTCCTGTAGTATCTACTACCTCCGCCAAAAATCCTGAAATTTGTTCATGACTTTCATGATTCGCCAGATAAACGCCCTGGCTGCCTAATGTAATGGCAACAAGCTTAGGCCCTTTTCTTAATAATTCACCGGCCGCCTGCTGCAAATCTGTTTTCCCAGTAAGCAAAGCACTTTCCCCGTCTGAAATTTTCAATATATCCACATAGGGAAGGACACTTTGTATCGTCTGTACTGCCTCGCTTTCTTTTTTCCATAAAGACGCCCTGTAATTCGGGTCAAAGGATATACATGCACCTGCAGACTTTGCCGTTTGAACGGCTTCGATTGTGGCAGTCCTTGCCGGTTCATCCGTCAAAGACAGGGAACCAAAATGAAATATTCTGCAGTCCTGTATTACCTGGCGGTTTAATTCCGAAAGCGACAGACATGTATCAGCGCCCGGTTTTCTTGCAAAAGAAAAGTGCCGCTCTCCATTTTCATTGATTGCAACAAATGCCAGCGTTGTAAAAACGGAATCATCCTCCACAATATAATCAGTGCAAATTCCTTCCCGTTCCAATGTCTTTTTTAAAAAACCGCCATGCATATCCAGACCAATCTTGCCGACCATAGCTGTCTTATACCCCATATGGCTGACTGCTGTCAGCAGATTTGCAGGAGCTCCGCCCGGATTCTGCTCAAACAGTTTCATTCCATTCTTACTGATTCCCGATTCCGTAAAATCAATCAGAAGTTCGCCCAATGCTATTACATCATACTTTTTTTCCATGTTTTAGTTCCTCCACTATTTCATTATAACGTTTCTTATTCAGACGATAGAAAAACAGTACCGCTGCCGTTACAAGCCAAAGTACTCCCGGAATTGTGGTAAAGGCGTGTTTCATAACAGCAAGCACAGCGTCATTTTGCTGCTGATTCGCAACGTATCCGAATTTTCCAAGCATTCCGGCCAGTAAGGCAGTTCCCACAGCCATCCCGACTTTATTTCCCAGAGAAATAAACGCATACTGAAAGCCGTCATTCCGCAGCCCCGTTTTCCACTGTCCGTATTCTGCACAGTCCGGAATAATCGCATAAATTGCTGTATTAAAACCAGAGAAGAAAAATTGTGTCAGCCCTGAAAAGATATAAAAAGCGGCAGGATTTTCCCTTACGCTGAACAAATACAAAACAAGCATGGAACATCCGGTCAGCAGGGCAAAGACAGATGCCGCCCGCCCTTTATTATTCAGTTTCTTAAATACCGGCTGAAAACAGGCAGCGCCTATTATGGATGGGATAATAATGCACATGGAATAAGTCGTATAATAAAATGCGTCGCCCTCAACATAAGTAAAATAATAAAGGACGTCTGCATTTCTCCCATACAGCGTAAATCCAAAGAGGACCTGGCCTGCAAGCGCCAGCATATACGGCCGGTTCTGCATCACGGCTTTCAGCTGCACTTTCAGGGAAATTTTTTCTTTTTCCGGCATCTGTACAACCTCTTTTGTTTTTGCAAAACAGAAAAAATGACATGCCGCGAAAATACAGCCGTAGATAACCGCTACGGTAAGATAACCTGTCTTTGCGCTGTTTTTCCCAAAAACCGTGATTAAGGGAACGGTAATAATGTTGATAATTCCAATGGCAATCATAGCGGCCACTGAACGGGAGGTATTAATTTTGGCCCTCTCGTCAATACTCTGCGTCATTGCGCCGCACAGCGTTCCATATGGAATATTCACACATGTATAACCTAATACCAGCAGACAATATGTAATAATCATATAAACAATCTTCCCTGTATCTGACCAGTCCGGATGTGCCCAGAAACTCAATACCAGTATAATTGCCGTAACAGGCGCGGCAAACAGCAGCCACGGACGGTACCGTCCCCATCTCGTCTTTGTCTTATCTGTGAGCCCGCCAATAATCGGGTCATTGACTGCATCCCAGAATCGGGAAAAAAGCATTAACCCTGAAACTGCCGCCATACTAATCCCAAATACATCCGTATAAAATATCATCAGAAAATTGCTTACAAACATCCAGCTGAAATTGCATCCCACATCCCCAAAGCCATATGCCGCCTTACTTATGAAAGGTACTTTGTCATTGCTGTTTTTGCTCTCCATACAAATCCTCCTCCCTGCCATAAACTGACCTTTATTCCTGCACATTAATGATTACTTTCATTGTCGTTTCACGGTTATGATCAATATACTCATATGCCTTTAAATAATCCCGAAATGCAAACGTTCTGGAAATCAGAGGCCGTAACCGGACACGCCCCTCGTTTACCAGACGAATACCGTCCAGATAATCCTCATGTCTGTACATCATGGTACTCTTAATGTCCAGCTCATGGTCATTGGCAACTGCAAGATCCACTTCCGCCATTCCTGCAAATACGGCAACCAGAACAATCATACTTCCCTTTCTTGCATGTTTAATTGCCTGCCCCATCGTAATATTATTTCCCGCACAATCATAAATTACATCTGCTTTATCCGGCCCAAACGCCTCCAGCATTGCTTCTCCAAAATCCTTTTTCATGGTATTCACACAAACATCAATCCCGCATTCTTTTGCTTTTTCCAGACGCAAATCACTGACATCCGTAACCATCACCTTTGCAGCTCCCATTCCCTTTGCAGCCTGCGCCACTAAATTTCCAATCGGCCCTGCTCCGATTACAACGATATTCATTCCCGTAACATCGCCAACCTGCTTTACTCCATGAACAGCTACTGCAAGGGGTTCAATCATTGCACCTTCCTCAAAAGACATATCTTCCGGAATCGGAGTTACTTTTGATGCATCTACGGCAAAAAATTCAGAAGCCGTACCTGTGGTCTGAAATCCCATTACTTTCAGTTCTTCACAGAGATTATACTTCCCATGGCGGCACGGATAGCATTTCCCGCAATATACCTGCGGTTCAATCGTAACCTTCTGTCCAATGCGAAATCCTTCCACACCAGCTCCGATTTCCGTAATCTCCCCTGAAACTTCGTGCCCCTGTGTTACGGGATAGGAAGTAAAAGGATGTTTCCCATGGTATACATGAATATCCGAACCGCATATACCGATATTTCTGATTTTTACCATCACCTGATTTTCCTGCAGCTGCGGAAGCGGTACTTCCTTAAAAATAATCTCTCCCGGTTTTGTCATAATTTGTTGTATCATAATCATTCTCCTCACTTTCTGATTTTCTTTTATTAAACGTTTTATTAAAGTAATTATATTATTGCACCGGATGCTGTAAAAGTCAATCATATTTTTCATTTTTTACAATATTCCTAAATTTTCATTGCTCTTTTTATAAGATTTGCACAAAAAAAAGCAGCCATTCAGTCTGCTCTTCAACTTAACGGCTGTTTCTTTATTCCTATTTCAATTTTGCTTCTTATATTGTCTCCATCACTTTCCAGAAAAACTGCTTTGCCACTCCTACTGCAGATGCCTCTTTCCGATAGGAACAATTTTTCAGGTAACTTAAATCATCGTCAAATAAATTATATTTAAAAATTTTCCTGCCCAGCTCAACCATATAATCCTGCAAATATCCCCCGACTTCACCCCCTAAAATAATGTCCGTATCGTAAGACATCCGCAAATTAGAAATCAGTATCGCCAGATTTGCCAAATACTCCTCCCAGACTTCTTTTGTCTTTACATCTGTTTGTATGCTTTCCATAAATTCTTCTAATCTATTCTTCCCGCCCTGTGTCAGCACACTTGCCGCACAATAAGCATCTGCGCATCCGTATTTGCCGCAATAACATTTTTTGCCGTCCGGAACCAAAATCATATGTCCGAATTCACCAGCCCTGCGGTTCTGTCCGGTAAATAGTGCACCATCTATACAAACTGCCCCGCCAAGGGTATTGTTCAGGGATAAATAAACGGAATTTTTTAATTTCTGCGGATTTTCTGCCAGCATTGCCGCGTTCGCATCATTTTCGTAATATACAGGCATCGCCAGTATCTGTCCAATCATTTTTAAACTATAGTTTTCCAGATGCAGTGCGTGGGATTTTACAAGGAGCTTTTCTGCCTGATTTATAATCCCCGGCAGCGAAATCCCAACCCCCAGAATTTTATCGGCATCAATCCGCGGCTCATAAATTTTTTTCAGTTCTTCTGCCAGTTTCTCATAATAAGATAAATCTGCATCAAATTTCATCCGCACACGTTTCTGTTCCAGAATTTCTCCGCATAAATTTAATAACACGATCCCGAGATGATTGGCTGTAATATCTATGCCCAGAGCATATCTGTAATCACTTTTCAGGCCGATTAAAACTGCTTTTCGTCCTCCGGTAGATTCCAGTTCTCCTTTCTCCGTAACCAGTCCTGTTTCTATCAGTTCATTTACATTCGTCAGCACGGTAGGCATGCTTAAATTTAACTGCTTTGCCAATTCTACTTTTGAAGTGTCACCATGGTTTAACATATAATTAAGTATATTGTATTTTGTTGCTTTTTTCCCTGAATATGGCATATATCCCTCAATTTCCTCGCTTTCATAAATCGTTTTATAAAAGAATTATACTCTATAAAGGGACATAAGTAAAGATGATTATTTATTTTCGGATTTTATTAGACAGAATTCATCCCAGAAATTGGTAGGATTTCCATAAATTTTATTACTTTCCTTGTTGCTGCACTCATATAAACGCTTCCCCGCTATTTATAAATATCGCCCCTATCAATATTCAAGATCTACTTCTGCAAATAATTCGTCAAAAGTAATTTCCAGATTTGGAAAATGGACAATTTTCAATTCTCTTTTATTATCTTCCGTAATCATTTTCCACAAATAATATTGTGGTCTGCCGTTTTCATCATAATCAAGCGTATATATTTCAACCTGCTTTTTTTGCCAGTCTACAATCCAATATTCATCAATTTCCTGCTGCCTGTACAACTCTTTTTTCTCTTGCCGGTCATAACTTTCCGTTGCCGGACTTAACACTTCCATTACAAAACGTGGAATATCAAGAAATGTATTACCTTTTCTTACTTTTGTCCGGCAGTTAATTGAAGCATCCGGAATCACCTTTTTTTCTTCTCCGTCTTTTATTTCCCATCTGTATTGTACATTGTCAGAAAATACGAAACAAGTACTATTTAATAATTGCTTCCTTACTGCAGAAACAAAATTTACAATAACTGTCGAATGTTCCGGCCTTGCTCCCGTCATATCCGTTATGTGTAAGTTTAAACCCATTTAAACACATCCTTTCTGTTTTTTTATTATAACAAATCCCATAACTTTTTCAAATTCTGTTTCGTTCAGTAGTATCGGCACTTGACAGTCATTTTCTTTGTGATATAATTTACAAAACTGAACACAAAAGCTATGATAAGAAATAGTAAACATCCCGGATTTTCAGAGAGAAGGCGGCCGGTGCGAGCCTTTATTGAAAAGATGCCCAACCGGTCTTTGAGCTGTGAGCCGAACTAACAGTAAGCCTCACCGGGTTCTCCCGTTACAGAGATATGGCATCGAAGTTTTCCCTGTGTCAGAGAGTGCGGATTCTATCCGAATTTAGGTGGTACCACAAACTGGTTTTAGTGCGCCCTAAGCTGATATAATGTCAGCTTAGGTTTTTTTGTGTTCAAAACAAAAAACGGATGTATATTTTATGAAACTGGAAAAACTTATTGGAGATCGTTTTCGGGAAAGACCGTCAGACTGTAGTATTGACATCCATGCTCTGATGGTGTGCGGCGGCTATATGAAATATATGGCAAACGGTATTTTTTCATCCTATATGCCGTTAAAAAGGATTACACGAAAGATAGAACAGATTATCCGTGAAGAAATGGTTTCCATGACCGCAGCAGTCCTCTTGTGCTTGGTATGACACATAAAGAAACCGCCGTTCATCTTGTACGTGATTACGGACAGAGTTATATGAATATCCTTTTATGATCGTCCGGTGCGAGAATCAGGATTTTCCCATCCTTCCATAGACATACGAGCCCCAAATGCTCAAAAACCAGATAAAAGCATATGCATTGTCTGATTTTTAGATATTTTACCCCTATTTGCCCATTTCAAAAAGAAAAAAACAAGCGTATTGTATCAGCATAAAATATTTATCGCGTAGGAGGTTCTTACTATGAACGAAATGTTTGTCTCTTTTTTTGGCAGCGGGATATGGGCAGTGATAAAAGCTGTTTTACTCCTGCTTCTGGCATTTATTACGGCGGCTGTTGTAAAATCGTTCGTTGTAAAACTGTTTACCAAAACAAAACTGAGCGCCCTGCTGAAACAGTCCGACAGCGCAGATGGAACGGAAAAGTCTGTAGACTTTATCGGAAAACTTGTCCATTTGTTAGTTTTTCTGCTTTTTGTACCGGGAATTTTTTTAATTTTATCCCCAATATACTGGCCGCATTGGTTATCATTATCATTGGCTTCATGGTTGCAAAATTTTCGGGAAATATTGTGGAAAGTATGATCGCTTCTGCCGGTTTTGACACAAAGCTGAAAGAACATTTGGAAGAAAAAGAAAACAGCTTCATTTTATCAAAAGTAATCGGAAAAACCGTACATATCATCATGGCCGTTTTCTTTATCGTAGAAAGTTTCAGTGTACTGCATCTTTCCGTCTTTACAAATATCGGAAATGCCGTCATCGGATATATGCCTTATGTATTGGCATCCGCCCTGATTCTGCTTACCTGCTATGTATGCGACGGTTTGGCAGGCAAGGCACTGCGGAAAGGAAACCATATTGTTTTAGCCATGGTCAGCAGAATTGCTATTTATACGGTTGGTGTCTTCATGGTATTAAGTGAACTCGGCATTGCAAAAGAAATTGTGAATACTGCCTTTATCCTGATCATTGCAGCCCTTGCCGCAGCATTCGCTATATCTTTCGGTATAGGAGGACGGGATTTTGCAGGAAAAGCCTTAAAAAAGCTTTCTGATTCCTGCGGGTTGGAACATGAGGAAAAGAAATAAATGGAAAGGCAGCAACTTTGGAGGAGGTGACAACCTTGAAACAAATTAAATTAGCCAGAACCGGTTACATCCTGTTTTCAATCCTGTTTTATCTCGCAGGCATACTCTGTCTGGCAGTACCGAATATCAGCAGAAAAGCTGCTGCTATTGCAGGGGGAATCATCCTGATTGCTTATGGCATGATCAAAATAACAGGGTACCTCTCCAAAGACCTTTACTGCCTTGCGTTCCAGTACGACTTTGCCTGCGGCATATTCCTGCTCGTACTTGGAATTGTAGTATTAATCGCAAATCAAAAGTTTAAAGGACATCTGCTGTCCGCAGTCAGAATTTTAATTTTATTGGACAGCCTGCTCTGTATACAGACTTTCCATGGAGGAAAAAAGGTTTGTTGGTGTTGATGACATTGACTATTTAAAACGCGGAGGACGCATCACCCCTGTTGCTGCAGCTATAGCTTCTGTCCTGAACATCAAGCCTCTGCTAATCATAGGCGGAAATAAAATTGATGCTTATGAAAAAGTACGGGGACGAAAAAATTGTGAGAAAAGACTTATAAAGGCAATTGGGGAAAGGGCGTCACGTTTTAAAAGCCAGGGATATGATATTCGGATCGGCATAGCCGGAAGCTTTCTGGATGAAGCTGACTTGTCAGACTGGTATGGGAGGGCAAAAGAGGCATTTCCGGACGATGAACTGCTCTACGAACCATTAACCTGCAGTATCAGCAGCCATGTCGGGCCAAACGCATTTGGTATGGGGGTAAGTGTAAAAATCACCTTGTAATTGCTTCTTCTGTATGCATTGAAAAAGCCTTTTTCCCCGAACCTGCGAAAAGAGTCAACATCCTTTCACAAAAAACAGAAAGGTCATAGGAGGCATCATTGTCAAGCCAGTCTATAATCACTCCTACCAATGCACATTTATAACACTTGGTTAAAGCTAACCGGTCCTCTGCGGGGACAGCCATGCGTTTTGTCGCATTATCAATGTAAAATTGCACAATGTGCTGGCTGGTTTCATTTAGATACCTCATAAGAGATTCCCTGTTGGCTGAATGATATAGGTGGATAAAAGCAGATTTGCGATTCATAATCTCCTGCGTAACAGGAATGATGCAATTGGCCGGCGAACCAAGCTGAAAATTTTTATTAATCACCGATTCCGTCCACTCCTGAATGGAGCATTCCGCAAGTGTGGGAATATCCTGAAAATGATAGTAAAAAGTATTCCTGTTTACCTGACAGCGTTCTACAATGCTCTGCACGGTAATTTTACTGTAGGCCCTCTCCTCTAAGAGCTGCCAGAATGCATCAATGATGGCTTTTTTCGTCCGGTTCATAAGCCTACCTCCAAAATGATACTAAGGCTATTATACTGAAAACCGACTTTTTTTTCAATGATTATTCTTATATCAGATTAACCGGAGGAATCCTATGAAATCACAAAAAAACAAGAAAATAATTACTTTTTTAAAAGCTTTGCCGCTAATCGCATGTATAATATTTATTGTTTTATTTCTTGCATCCGGCAATGACATAACTGTTCAGACTGTTTTGAGCTATACGCCAGACTCACCTTTTGCAGCAGCTATTGTCATTCTGCTTTTGTATGCTTTAAAAAGCGTATCATTTGTATTTCCAATTGCAGTACTTCAAATTGCAGCCGGACATCTTTTTCAAACACCGGCTGCCCTGTTCATAAATTTTACAGGCAGAGCCGTCACGCTTTCTATTCCTTATTGGATTGGACGCTTTTCCGGCTCCGACATGATAAACAATTTACAGGAAAAATACCCTAAAATAAAAGAAATTTTTGACAGGCAGGGACGGAATCCCGTTTTTATTTCTTTCCTGTTGCGCACATTCTGTTTTTTGCCCGGAGATGCAGTCAGCTTATATCTTGGCGCTGCCAGAATACCTTTTCCCTACTATTTAACAGGCGGTATATTGGGAACCACTTTAGGCGTAGTATTAGCAACAATTCTCGGTTCCAGTATTACCGACCCAGCTTCTCCCGCATTTTGGCTTTCGGCTTCACTGATGGCTTTTACGGCTGTTATTTCCTTTATCTTTTATCTGCGTAACAGCAAGAAAGAAGTCAAAGAATAGCATTTATCTTAATCTTCACTATAATGCAGTAAAAAGATTTTTCAAACACGCTCTGGTATACAGGAACTGCCTGGTCTGTACTGATTACAGCATACAGGGGTGAAATAACCGCCCCTGTATATAAATTCACTTTTCATTATATTGATATTTCTTTAATTTTCTGCCTGTCATGATACAAATGAAGCTTCCGCTTACACCAAGTATAAACATCATAAGTGCAGCGCCGGAACCTTTCCCTGTGCCAAAAAATGTTTTTAGAATTGATAAACCGCCATATTCACTCATAAATGGTTCGCATACATGATCTACCATAAAACCACCGAAAAACAATCCTATGGGAATCGTAAAAAACTGAAGCGTATTGCGGCATGCATAAACACGTCCCTGTAGCTTTACCGGAATAGTAGTTCTAAGAATCACATCCAGATTTGCATTCATAACCGGTACAAGAATCCATCCAATCACCTGTCCGATACACCATAATACCGGCTCTCTGGAAAATGCCAGCAAAAAATTTTCGGTTCCCAGCGAAAACAGCATCGTCCGATAAATGACTTTTACCCTGTTCTTCGGTTTCGGTAAAACGGAAGCAGCAAGACTGCCAATCACCATAGCAATACCGGAACAGGATGTAACAATTCCTAAAACAGATACGCCGCCTTTCAAATTAGGAATTACATAACCAGGCAAAACTGCATCAAAAGCTGATGCTATCAGATTAACGCCAGACATAAATAAAATCAGTGTCATAATCAGAGGATTTTCTTTTAAAAATAGAAGCCCTTCTTTTGCAAGGCTGCATGCACTTTCTCTCTTATCACTCTTGTTTTCCGGAATTTTGATAAAAAACAGCAATGCCGTAAATGCAGCGATAAAGCTTCCAACGTCAACTGCGATTACACCACCTGGTCCTGCAAATGCATATAATGCCGTAGCAATCAAAGGATTCAATATGGAAATCAGCGCTCCTGACAAAGAACGCAGCCCACTTGTTTTCTGATAATACTTTTCAGAAATAATAAGTGTCATAGCAACCTCTGAAGCAGGCTGCTGCACCGTATTCATTAATCCTGAAACTGCATTCAGAACATATAAATGCCATACCGCCAAACAATCTGCCCGAAATAATACAAATACAATGATTGTACATATTACCGCAAACATATCGCAGCAAAGCATCGTCTTCTTTTTGTTCCATCGGTCTGTCAATGCTCCGGCAAATATGCTCATCAATACATAGGGTGCATAAGAGCATATAGTAAGCGCCGCCGTGCTTAATGAAGAACCTGTCTTCTCATACAGCCATAAAGTTAATGCAAATGCTGTCATACTGCTGCCAAGCTGTGACACACTCTGGGTACTCCAGAGAATCAAAAAATCTCTTAGCTCAAATAATTCATTTTTCTTTATATAATTCATTTCTTTGCTCCTTTTCGTATGATTTCTCAAATCAGAAGCAAAGTCTGAGGATTTCAGCACAATGCTGTTCCTCCATGCAGTCTCCTCAGACTCTGCATGGAGCAGCTGCAATACAAAGTTTCATTTCATGCCCTTTCGTACTTTTATATTTTATTTTTTTATCAAAACTATGAACCGTTGTCATCTTTTGCTTTATCACCTGATAAAAATCTGATTATCTGCTGCTAATTCTTTACATATCCATTCTTCGCCTAAAATTTGATATGTTTCAGGCGGGTCAATATTTACCTCATGAAATCCGGCTGCTCTGTAACAATAACAGGCAGGCAGATTGTTCTCAAAAACACCCAATGACGCCCTCTTTGCACCATATATTTCAAATACAAATTTCAGACCCAGCTGCATCATGGCTTTTCCATAGCCTTTCCCTCTTCTGTCGAGATTTACAATAACAAATCCAAAACGTAACTCATCCAGTAATTCATTGGGATTTCTTAATGTAAAAAAACCAATAATTCCCGATTCATCAAATGCAGTAAATGGCATAAACGCCTTAACAAAGCTAAATTCATTTTGTGTAATAGGATAATTGCCAAGCACTCCCGCAGTCCACTGATAAAATACTTTTTCATTCTGGCACCATGACAATATGGTATTTGCATCTGCATCTTTATATGGTCTGATTCTTATCATATGTTTCTCTCCAAAATCTTTCTGTTGATGTCCCAAGTCACCTCTCCATAAACAGCGCCTTATCCTTCTGGTCTCCACATTTCCAATATATTTTCATAAGCCGCAATCCCGAACTTCCTTTCACCTGTCACATTTATAATCTGCCGCTCTGGCTTTCCGGTAAGAAAACTCCTAAGCTTTTGCTGGCTTTTTAGCTGATGATTTCTGACAGCTCTGTCTTCCACAAAATATCCGAGAATCCATGCCTCATATTCCGAATCCTGTTTCATCTGCTCCCAGCCCTTATCCGAAATGGAAAGATGGGACACATCGCAGACTCTCGTAGAATCATAGGGAATCGTATCCAAAAGCGCGTAAAAAAATCTCTGATATTCTTCCATCGGCATCCCGTCTCTTGACACATGTTCCATACCATTCTTAGCCCAAACTTTTTTTCCTGCCTGTACCTGTCTGCTGACATGGGCCGCACTCTCGGGATGTTTTCTCTTATATGCCTCCACAACGCTTTCTTTGGGAGCCGTTTTACTGCTGCTGTAAGAAACTTCCGCCTTTTTTATATATGCATTTGCAAAACTACCGCTGCTTTTTTGTATGTAATTTGTATGAATTATGCTCATTTTCATTCCTCCTGCCTTTTTTCTGATATTATTTTCGGCAGAAGAAAGCATCCTTTCAATGAAAATGCCGCCAAATGTTTCTTTTCTGTCATAAAAACGGCTATCCGGAAACCGGATAGCCGCATAAATCTTATACCCTTGACAAATACTCACCTGTTCTGGTATCAATTTTAATCACATCATCCTGATTGACAAATAACGGAACATATACCGTAGCGCCTGTTTCCACAACAGCCGGTTTGGTAGCGCCAGTCGCCGTATCCCCCTTAAACCCTGGCTCCGTATCCGTAATCTGAAGTTCTACAAACAGAGGCGGTTCCACTGCAAATACGCTGCCATTGTGGGAACACACTTTTACCATCTCATTTTCCTTTACAAATTTTAAAGCGCCGCCAATATCTTCTTTGCTTAAAGCAATCTGATCATAGGTCTCAACATCCATAAAATAGAATAAATCTCCGTCTGCATACAAATACTGGTAATCTTTCCTGTCAATACGCGCCTGCGGACATTTCTCTGTAGGACGGAATGTCTTCTCCACTACACCGCCGCTTTTGATATTTTTTAATTTTGTCCTGACAAATGCAGCTCCTTTTCCTGGCTTCACATGCTGGAATTCAATGATCTGATATATATTTCCCTCTAACTCAATCGTAATGCCATTCCTAAAATCACCTGCTGAAATCATAAATTTTCCTCCTTAAAACGTTTGAACCTTAATCACCTGTACAATTCTATAATAAAAGCTTTTCTTTTTCAACCTTTTTTTACTTTATTCCGGAAATATATCTTTTATTTGTTACTTTTTATATCCACGCCAGTCACTCCGCTGACTGTCGATGGACCAATACGTAAAGCATGAGACAGCAGCCTCTACACTCCGTTTCGGTCCGTCCTAAACAAGCGCCGCTGGCGCTTAGGACCCCTTGCCGTCAGGGCGCAAAACGTCCAGTGGACGTTTGTCCTGCGCCGACCGGAGTGGAACGTAGACACTTTAAATGGACGGCTGCCTGTTACATTTCACGCCAAATAATATGGAATATCTGCAAAAAACCGGCTTAGGTGTGAAATGTAACTTTTATTTCACTTTTATCGTTACAGTTTTTTTCGCAGTTCCTATAGAAATGACAACTTTTGTGGAACCTTTCTTTAATCCTTTTACTACGCCTTTCTTCGTAACTTTAACAATTTTTTTGTTTTTGGGCTTAAATGAAAGCTTTTTGCCGTTAGATGCCACAGCTGTAATTTTAACGGTCTTTCCCTTTTTCACCGTATAGTTTTTCCTGTCTGTTACGATAATGACTTTCTTTGCCGCCTCAAGTTCCTTCTTTACATTCTCCAGTTCTTTTTGCAATTCAGTCACAAGGGCGCTGCTTGCACTGCTGTCGCCGGCATTCTTAATCTGCTCTTTCAATCTTTCAATCTCTTTCAGCAGCTCCTGATACTCTTCTGCTCCCGGCGCTTTTAAAGTTGCTATCGCTGACTGCAGTTTTGCCGTACACATCTGGATTTCTTCTAATGAAGCATTTTCTTTTTCATATACGGCCTTAGCCGCGGCAAGTTCATCCATCAATGCTTTCCAGGTCGTTACCGTATAATCTTTCTCATTCAGACTGCTTATGGCGTCAATCGAATTTTTCAAAGCAGCTTTGGCAATAGTTATGGGGTTCTTTTGCTCTAAAACCCTTATCGTTGTCCCTGAAGTCCGAAAGACTACATCTCCTCCTGTGGAATCTTTTGCCGTCAAATCCGTAAACTGCATCTGATAGGATCCCACTTTTGCAGCCGCTTTTACCGTCATTTCAATAACTGCAAAATCCGTAAAATCTGCCGCAATCCCCTGCTCGTTTTTGAATGTATAAACAGATTTGCCGCCTTCTTCTTTTACCGTCAGATTTCCGGCTGCGCCGTCCACAAGCCTTATTGAAAAATTCTCAAATACCTCTTTATCAAAAACAGGTGCAAAACTGATTTCCGTCACCGTTTTATCTTCGGGCATATTTGCAATCTGTACGGCAATAGACAATTTGCCTCCCTGCTGTGCCGATACCAGCGGATCCAGAACAATCTGCGGGTCCATCTTGGCGCTGCTGAACATAACAGACGCTTCTGTAATTTCAATATTCCCGCTTTCCGTAAACGGAGTTCCGTTTTCCATATATACACGAACCTTATCCGTGTAAACCGGAAGAAATTGTATTGTTACCGGCTCCTGCGGATTTTTCTGCACTACCTGTCCGGGTGCAGCCGCCCAGTCTTCTCCGTTCCAGTACTCCGCCTTTAATAAAGACGGAACAGCACAATATGCATTTTCTTTGAAATTTAATGCAATGTGATTCATGACTTTTCTGTCATTCCAGTAAAATGTAACCGTATCTGATTTTCTTGACAAATTATTTGCCGGAAGCAGTACGGATGAATCTCTTGTATATGCATTCGTCCAGCTTGTCGATGTATTTCCGTCCAGCATGTTATTGGGATAATTTGCTACATTTCCGGTAAAAGTTGCAGTAGCAAGCGCTTTATCTGCGGCTTCACCTCTCAAATCTTTCAGGCGGAAAATATTACTGTTGCCGGAAAGCGCCGTATTGGTAGCAAGTTCCTTATCCATCTGCATATTGGCATCTTCCGTTATAACGGCTTCTGCTTCCAGAGCAGAACCTTCGATTGTTCCTTTTGCTCTGTTATTTGTCATTGTTCCCCATGTAACTTTACGCATAAGAGAATAATCTCCTGCACTGCCTGTATAGTGAACTCTTACTGCGGAAGGCAGCGTAACGCGTTTTCCCTGCGGCAGGGTAACTGCAACCGGTTCAGCAGAAGTTTCCGTGCCATTGATAACGGGCGCCGCAGGATCGCTTCCGTTTCCGTCCTCCGTCACTTTAAAAGCTACCTGTACCGGTTTCAAATCTTTGGCAGAAATTGTAAGCAAAGCGTCACCGGCTGTTTTTTCGGATTTTATAATCACCAGAACCTTGCCGTTGTAGGCTGTTCTTTCGGAATATCCGCTTTTGTCCGTCTCGTCGTATTTATAAATTTCATCACTTTCCTGCTGTCCGTTGTCAACGCCGACAATCGACGCCGCGCCGGAAACAGAAAATCTCACCAGCTGGTCCGCATCCGGAACCATATTTCCGTTTTCATCCGTAATCGTACATTCTACATAAGATAAGCTGCTTCCGTCCGCCTTAAGGACAGTTTTATCCGCTTTTGCCTGTATGGTATACGGCGTGGAAGAAGTCGTCACCTGATCTTTCGCCGCGACATTGCCCTCCTCATCGTATGCTTTTACTTCCAAAGTTCCCGGTTCATAAGGAACGTTCCATGTTAAATGAAGCTTACCGGAATTTAACTCTCCTCCATCCAGTTTCGCTCCGGTGCTGGAATATCCGCCCGGATTCGATGCATCTCCCCAGCTTTTGTCATCTTGTGTTTTCTCTGACGTCTCATAGTACTTCTTTCCATAAGCTGTTTCTTTTTCATCAAAGCTTTTCTTTCCCAGCGATCTTCCGTTTAAAAACAGCTCCGCACTCTTAAGGTTGGTATTTACCCATACTTCTACTTCTTCCCCTTCCTGCCATTCATCCCAGTTTTGAGGAAGCAGATGCACCATCGGCTCTTTTGTCCACTGGCTTTGATAGAGATAAAAAGAATCTTTTTCAAATCCTGCCGTATCAATTGTTCCAAAAGATGCTACGCCTACCGGATAAACACCGTAAGGCGTCGGCTCTCCAAGATAATCAAAACCTGTCCAGATAAACTGGCCGACAAACCTTTTTCTGTCACGGTCTTTTTTCAGGCCGTATTCATTGGACATTGTCCATGACGCAAAATCGTTGTCATAATTTGAACCGCCTCTGGATCCCGGCGTCTGATTGATTCCGGTATTGCTAAACTGCGGGTCCAGATATACGCCTCTTGACGATGTCTGGGAAGATGACTCCGATTCAAAGAAAAATGCCTTTGTCGAATTCGCCAGCAAAGTATTATCTCCAACGGAATAGCGGCTAATCAGACCGTCTACTGCTTTTGCCGTGTTGTAATTCAAACCATAACCGTCCAATACCTGATTGACATATCCCCATGTACTGTTTGCCGCCGGAACGCTTCTTTCCTGATCGCCTCCCATGACAACATCTCTCGTATTATCAATTGCTTCTATGTCAGTCCTCAAACGGACAGCTTCCGTATATTCATTCATATTCCCCGGATTTACGCCAAGCGGGTCATACTGGCCGGACTGATACCATGCAGGTTTATTCCCTACGCCTCTTACTTCATTCCCGATTGACCAGGCGATGACAGACGGCTCGTTTTTGTCCCTGTTCACCATCTCCTGAATCACCCAGTCACTCCATACATATTTTGCTCCGGTATAAGGCGTTTCGGATTCCGGCAGGGATGTAAAACCGTTTGGCTTAAGTCCTGCCCAGTTTTCCGGTATTTCTTCAAAGAAAAAATTCCCAAAATCATATGTCGCCTTTTGCTTTCCCCATCCGTCAAACGCTTCTTCCACTACCAGAATGCCGTTTCTTCTGCATACTTCTATCACCTCTTTGGATGGAGGGCAGTGGGAAGTCCGGTAAGCATTGACGCCCATGGCTTTCAGTTTCGCAAACTGACGCTCATAAGCATCCGTATAACTTGCCGCACCAAGGGCTCCTGAGTCATGATGCAGATCCACACCCTGAATCTTTGTATATACACCGTTGACATAAAGTCCGCCGCTGTCCGGATCGCTTGTCGATTCTGCAATTTCCACCCAACGGAAGCCGTATTCAATTTCCTCGCTGTCGACAAGCACATATCCGTCTGCGCTTCCGTTTGCTTCCGTATACAGATCCACCCTGACTTTATACAGATACGGTTCTCCCAAATTCCATGGATTCCAGAGTTTTAACTTATCTTTTGGAATCTCAACGGCATTTGCTCCCGTAAGTGACAGAGAAAACGACGTGCTGGGATTAATTGCCGTTACACCTGACTGTTTAGTTACTACCAGCTCTCCGGATGCGTCATATACGCTTACATGCATACGCGCATTGGAATTTCCGGCATCCGAATAGCCATCCGCCTTCACATCCAGGCTAATCGGGCCGTTTCCATTATACTCTGCTTTCAGGTTCGGCGTAT
>CAOKHR010000010.1 GCA_948468325.1 uncultured Lachnospiraceae bacterium
CTGCCGCCGCCCGGGTCCTCGACCGTCACGCAGATTTTTCCGTCCCCGGCCCGGGCGGATACGGTGATGCTCCCATTCGGGGGCGTCGCCTTTAGCGCATTATAAATCAGGTTTTCCAAAAGCATGTCAAGCTTTTTCGGCTGAATCATCAAAAACGCATCCTGCTTTGGCGGCTTTACGGAAAAATGCACAGAACGGACTTCGGCTTCTCCACGATATAAATCATCAACCTCTCTCAGCATATTTTTTAAAGATACCCTTATCCGTTCCTCTTCTATCTGGTCCAGCGCATGAATGGCAGAAAGTCCCTGAAGTCGTCTGGCCATTTCCTGCTGCCTGGCTTCCGCCTGATCCAGATAGCCCTGCAGTTCAGCATCGACTCCTACACCGCTCTCCCGAATCGCACGGATAAACGACTGCGTAGCAAATACGGGAGCCTTTAAATCATGTGCCATATCGGAAAAAAAAGCCTTGCGCTCGTTAAGAAGCTGCATAACTTCGCTCGTACGCTCTTTCACCTGCTCTTCCAAATGATTGGCCAGCATGTCGTTTTCTCTCAGGATACGGCGGCTGCGTGATACCATCATTATCCCGAACAAAAACACAAGCAGAATACCGCACCATTCAAACTGCCAAAAAAAACGAATCGGCTCAAAACGGTTGGAATACAAAAGATTTACAAACAGTCCTGCCCCAAATACGGCGCAGCCTGCCAGCGTGTAACGGCTTTCCCATCGTTCGGCCCAAATCCCCCGCACAGCAAAATATACCGTACAGAAAAATGTAACCGCATAATAAAAATCTGTCAGACTGCTATGCAGAAAGACTGCCTGCGGCCATACCGGAATAAGCAGGCACAGCAGACATAATACTGCGGGCAGCAATACTAAAACTGCCTGCATCCATTTCCATGCCCTGACTGCTTCGGCATTTGAGGCAAAGGCCGTCAGCTTCGTCACGCACCAGCACATGCCGTACAGCGCCAGACTCTGCACAAAAAACCAGTACTGTGCCACTGGCATAGAAAAAAGAAACACAAAATAACGAAACATATATAAAGCATAACAGCAGCACAGCAGCGCAAAACAGCGGCCTGTGCTCCCTCCTGTCCGCCACAGAAAAAGCGTAAACGCCGCAAGCGAAAGCGGAAGCGCAAATGCCAGCGCATAAGCAAAAGTCTGGATACTGCCTGCCTTTGCGATTGTTTTTGCTTCTCCCAAAGCAGGCGGAAAATACATCCCGCTGTAATACCCCTGTGCAGACGAAGTCTCTACCTCCAGTACATGGTCGCCCGGCGTCAGTAAAAATGTAATCCTCCCGCTGCCCCCGCCGCTGGCAAGCTGCTCTCCATCCAGAAAAATAACATAGTGAAAGGCAAGCTGCCAAAAATCTGCCGATACAATCCGGGATGGACCGTCATAACGCAGTGTCATCCTGTAATGTGCCTGCCCATGGGGAGAAACCGACAAGTCGCCTCTCTGGAGGTTGGAAAATTCGCCGATATAAGTAGGCATATCCGTAACCCGCCAATCCGTAAGCAGCCATCCGTCAATTAAAAAAACAGGTACATCCCGCTCGAAATCCTGTCCGCTTAATTCAATTTCTCCGGACTTTCCATATGGAGGCGGCGTCTGGTATTTATTATCCGTATAAAAAAGAAAAACAAAAAAAACCGCAAGTACAGCCAGAACAAGACAAGGCTGTCCCCAGATTTTCCACTGCTTCATTTGCGGCCTCCTTTCTCCCCGGCAATTTTCAAATACGCTCCAGAACGTGTCAGTATACTAGCAGTCCGGCGGAACAAAACGGTAGCCCTGTCCCCAAACCGTCTCAATAAAACAATGTTTTTTCCAGGCTTTATCCAGTTTCCGCCGAAGCCCGGACATAATTTTCTGCACCGCCTGTCCGCCGTCCCAGGGCTGTCCGCTTAAAATCATATCAAAAATCTCTTTCGGTGTAAAAATATGCTCCGCACGTTCCGAAATTCTCCACAAAATGTCAAATTCAGACGGCGTAAGCAGCAGTTCCTGTCCGTCCATCAGCGCCTCCCGCTCCGTCAAATCCAAAAGGAGCGGACCAAATTTCATCTGGATACAATCTGATGACGAAGACAGTTTGATGCGCGTACTGACTTTTGCCCAAAAAAGCTCAGCAGGTGTATCTTTCGTAATATAATCTATGCCTCCGGATGCAAACCCTTCCATCTGCTTATCGGCTTCGGTCTGGCAGCTTAAAAAAATCACGGGCGCTCCCGTTTTCAGGCGAAGCTTTTCACAAATGGCAAACCCGTCCTCTCCGGAAATCATCACGTCAAGCAGCACACAGTCATAATATTCCTTTTCTGCCAAGTTCAGTGCGTCTCTGCCGTTTTCTGCCTGATGTGTAATACAGCCGTGTTTTTTCAGAATCCCAGCCCAGAAAGCACGGTCGGCAGAATCATCGTCTACCAGCAGAATCTGCCATGGGCCGTCCGGACGTACCGGCTTTTCTGCAAAAACTCCTTCCTGGGCGCCGGACAATTCCGTCTGATGCAGAAACTGCAGATATACGTCCTGTACCTGGCTCCGCCTCTGCCTGGATATAGGAACACTATGCCCGTTCTTCGTTATGGCGCAGTAAACACCGACAGCCTGTACGAAGCTTAAATTGACAATGTAAGAGCGGTGCGTCTTTACAAATTCAGGCCTCTCCAAAAGCTCCCCTTCAAAATCCGCAAGGGCGGCCGCCGCCTCATAAACATCGCCCCCTGCCAAATGAAAAAATACCGTCTTATTTATAACTTCTACATATTCCAGATCTGCATATGCAATCTTTGCGACGCCGTCTTTGCATTTCAGCGCAAATACCCGCTTCCGCTGCATGGACAACCCCTCCTGTATCATTTCATTATTCTCTGATTTATCATACCATATTGCGGCTTATACATGCAATCATCTGTTTTTGCCACAAAATTTTTCTCCATTCCTCTCATTACATTTCACACCCACGCCGGTTTTTGCAGATATTTCATATTATCCGGTGCAAAAAGTAACTTCCTTTCTCCCGCGAAATTTGGTGCAAACGGTCATTATATGGCGTGAACGGTATATGACAGACAAAAAGCTCTATGTTAAAATAGTAATAATTCGAATGTGACAAGGAGATGCCGTCCATGTTTCTACAGGTACTGACTTTTCTGCATAATCTGACTACACTGTTATTCGGCATCTTTATCTCTGCATTTTTCCTTGGCATAAAACAGAACCCTAAAAATGTCTTTACGCTGCTTCTCTTTTCCTCTTTGGAAAGTTTTCTGTATATTTCCACAGTCCTGTTGTTTGGCATGGATACCGCAGACCGTCTGTATGCTTTTATCATCCATCTGCCGCTTATTTTATTTTTAATTCTGTACTACAAATATTCCCTGCTTTCTGCCTGCATTTCCGTATGCTCGGCTTATCTGTGCTGCCAGCTCAGCAACTGGATTGGGCTGCTTGCACTGGCAGTCACCGGTACGCAGTGGTGCTATTACTTTGTGAGGATTCTGACGACGCTGATTACATATTTCCTGCTCTGTACCTCGGTATGCCGCACAACGGAAGATATCTTTGCGAAAGAAAAGCGGGAACTGTGCATTATCGGATTTCTGCCCTGCGTTTATTACCTCTTCGACTATGCCTGTACGAAACTTTCAAGCCTTCTTTATTCCGGCAATAAAATAATTGTTGAATTTATGGGCTTTGCGTTCTGCATTTCCTATTTTGCCTTTCTGTTCGTGTATTTTCAGGAATATGAAAACAGGCAGGAAATCAAGCAGTACAGCGAATTAATAGAAATGCGGTTTTCCTCTATCCAGAAAGAAATTAAGCAGGTAAGAAAGAGTGAGCATATGCTTGCCATATTAAGGCACGACATGCGCCATCATCTGGACATCATCCTGACACAGCTTCAAAACGGCAACGCACAGCAGGCTGTAAGCTATATCCGCGAAATCGGCCATTCCTATGACGATACCATAATTACATCTTACTGCAAAAATGAAATGATTAATTCCGTCATCTCAATTTACCAATCGCGTTTTTCAGAAAAAGGAATGGTATTAAACTGTGATATTTCCATAGGACAAACGCTTCCTTTCCCTGATACTGCGGTCTGTACCATCTTATCCAACGCTTTGGAAAACGCCATGCATGCTCTGGAACAGACAGACTTAAGCAGCAAATGGGCCAGCCTTGTAATATTTGAAAAAAGAAATCATCTTCTGTTTCAAATTAAAAACCCTGTACAGCAGATTCCGAAATTTATTGACGGCTTGCCTGTTTCTACTCAAAAAGAACATGGAATCGGCGTAAAAAGCATTGCATTCTATGTAGAACAGTTAAACGGAACCTGCCAGTTTTCTGTTTCGGACCATACTTTTATCTTGAAAATTATTATTTAGAGGTGCCATTATGAAAATAGCTGTTTGCGATGATGAAAAACGAATGATAGACGAAATATGCCCTATACTTGAAACATGGGCCAGACAGCATGAGATCCAGCTTTCTCTTTTCCGGTTTACAAATGGGGACGACTTAATCGAAGCCCATAAGTACGAATGCATGGATTTAATTATTTTAGACGTAATTATGCCGCTGTTAAACGGCATGGAAACTGCGAAGGAGCTTCGATGCCATGATACTTCTGTCCCGATTGTCTTTCTTACCTCCGCAAAAGAATTTGCCGTTGAATCTTATGAAGTAAAAGCATTCCAATATCTCCTAAAGCCTCTGGATGAGGCTAAACTGCGCAGCGTCCTGGATGATTTTCTAAAGATATTTCTTCTGACAGAGCATTCTTTTACCGCACAGACTGCAGAAGGATTTATCAAAATTCCAATTGCTGACGTCTGCTATCTCGAAGCCCAAAACAAGAGCGTCCTCGTATATCTGGCAGACGGCAGAACCATTGAAATCCGGGAACGCTTTTCCAGATGCCAGGAAGCTTTTTCCTCAAACAACGGTTTTTTCCGCTGCCACCGCAGCTATATTGTCAATTTAAACCTTATTGAACAATTCACGAAAACGACGCTTGTTACAAACGGCCACGCCACGATACCGATTTCACGAAACAGATATGCAGCATTCAAAGAGGCTTACTTCAACCATATGTTTGATATTTGAGTAAGCCTTCGGAATTTATGCATTGTTATACCAATACAGGCTCTCTCTTCTCAATGACAGCCTCCACTTCTTCCATGCTTTTTTCCACAATCTCTGCTATCTGTTCCGGCTTATAGCCTTTCTTGTGCATATTCATTATTACTTTTTCATTCACACCATCTCTAATCCCCTGGCTTAAATTACACATAACGCTCACATCCTTTTGTATATTTACGGGAAACGCAAAAGCCATTCCCAAAAGGTATATGACTCCAAAATTATTATGCCTTGAGAGCCCTGCTGATTCAATCAAAACTTTTAAAAAGCATTCAGGCATCTGAAAAGCTGTTACTTTTCACGGCTCAGGAAGCCGCTCAAAGTAACATTCGGGGCGAGCAAACATTTTCTTGAAAAACTGTATAATAACTCCATACAGAATATGATAACCGCACTATATAACAATAAAGAAATTAAAAGCTCTGATATTGAAGAACTCAGAAATTTTTTGGACAAATTGGAGGATGAATAATGGGAAATATATTTTTATCCGTTTTGGGCATTTCAGTATCTATCGGACTTACAGCCATGGTATTAATTTTACTGACACCGCTTTTAAACAAAAGGTATGCCGCAAAGTGGAAATATCTGATTTGGATTTTTCTCGCCCTGCAGCTGATTGCTCCTTTTGGCAGGGCAAATGGGCAGTATGTTATGGATAAGTTGTCACAACTGAAAGCTCAAACAAATACAGCTAATTTAACTGACGTATCGACTCCATATCGGCGGATTGTTGTTGAGTTACCGGCACAAATGACTACTCCAATCAAATCCTCGTCCGAAAAAAACAAAACCGGTATTACCATGCTTGATATAGCGGCTCTTATTTGGATTATCGGCTGCCTGATTTTTATATCCGTACACCTCATCAGTTATTCCCATTATAAACGGCAGGTAATAAAAAAAGGGAGAATCATAACGGAAACACATATTATAAGCCAGATGTCCCGGCTCAAGCGCGAATTGCATATCAGGCGTACCATATGCTTAATTGAGTATAACGAAGCCGAAAGCCCCATGGTAATAGGATTTGCAAAACCTTTTTTAGTTTTGCCAAAAGAGCAGTATAGCTCCGAGGATTTGTATTTTATTTTAAAGCATGAGTTAGTTCATTTAAAACGGGGAGATGTGTATTTTAAACTGCTTTTCATCACAGCGAATGCCATCCACTGGTTCAATCCATTCATCTGGATTATGCATAAGGAAGCTGTTATTGATATGGAACTGTCCTGTGATGAAAGAGTTACACAAGGCACAAGCTATGCGCTGCGGAAGGCATATACAGAAACATTGCTGTCCATGCTTCATAAGCGGTGTGTCAAAAAAACCGTTTTATCAACACAATTTTATGGAGGAACAAAGATTATGAAAAAACGATTTAAAAATATTTTGATAAAAAACAGAAAGAAAAATGGGATTTCCATATTGATATGTGCAGTTGTTCTGACAATCAGTTTAGGAACGCTGGTAGGCTGTTCAGTTGCAAAAAAGGATACGGAAAATGCCGCCAAACAGTCTGAGACTAAAGCATCTCACATTGAACTGATACCTGTTGACAATTCCTCTGATGAGAAAATTGAACTGATACCTGTTGACAATTCTTCTAATGAGAATAATGCATTGGAAAATACGACCACACTTACCTTTTCGAAAGAAGGAGAGCAGGAGCAAAAACAGGCTACGCTTGCGATTGGCAATGGGTATTCGCTCTATCTGCCTGACGATGAGCAGTGGCGGCTTTCTTCTCCCGACCAATGGACAAATGACAAAAATGAACAGGTCTCACTTTGGGTAACGCATTTTGAAGGCGAATCTGTAAATTCGGTCAACCAGAAACTTGAAGATGATGGTTATGCAATGGAGGACTCTTATAAATGGTGGAAGCAGGAAGGAAATTTCATCTATCATGTTGAGCAGAAAGTGTTTGAAAATAGCGTATGGGGAATATTCTATTCTTATCCGCTTGATTTTGAAGAAGGCTGGGGAAGAGAATTTCCTGTAATTGTAAATACGTTTGCGTTATCGGATGGAGCAGATCAAAATGGAAAGGCAAATGCTGCCGCAGGGACAAGCGAATATCTGGCAGCTGAAGATTTTCAAAAAATCAGGACTGTTTTGGATGAGTTCGCAAAAGCATATTTTAATGGCAATGCTGACGACATTCAGGGATTTCTGGCAAGTACATACGAGGGAGAAATTGATATTTATGAGGGCACTGGAACGATAAGTGATTTAACTGTCAGGGAATTGTCAAATGCCGATAAGGAAAAAATTGAAAATGGGAAATGCAGTATTTCCATAGAATTCAGAGACAGTAATTATGAAGATATGTTTCTGTATCTGACATCTATACTTGTCAAAGAGGACGATAACTGGAAAATACAGTTTTATGGTGTGGAAGGATAAATATAGTTATCTGCAAAAATATTGATTACTGGGTTATTATGAACAGGGGCAAATTTAGATAAATCGCCCTCTAAAAATTCAGGTAAAAATTAATCAGGTATTAAAACCGCAAACCACCCGTAAAAGGGTGGTTTGTCGCAGTTTATAATCACTTGCCCACCTCCCGCAAAAATGCCCAGCAATCCCCTTAAAATAGAGTTAAGAACATTTTTTAATATAATTTAGTGATTTTACAAAGAAATCTAAGAATGACAACAGAGTTTGCTGCCATTCTCTCTTGACTATTATAAAAGTTCTGAATCTATAGAAAAAATTTTATACTGTTACCACTGTCTTTTGAATATGTACTGATTACTCCCAAAAGTACGTAACATCTATTTGCCTTCCAACTTGTCTGCTTATTTCTTCACTCATAGTTTTACCTGTATGCTTAATATATTTTGAAAAAGTTTCCTGAATGTTATGAAAATAGGGCAGCATCGAATCATTTAATTTTTGCGGCGGCAATAATTCAAATTGTAAAACATCAGATACTTCACTAAGCTTTTTTTCATAATCTTTTTTGGCCAATCTATCGCACTCTTTCCATACATCATATATTGTTAACCCGATTAACACTTTTCCGTCAATATTATAAAATCGTTTCCAATAATCTGCTGCAAAATTAAATGCATCAATAATCCTTCTATAAAATACACTTATATCTGTATTTATAAATTGCATTAGCTTCTTCATACCGGTAATAAATGTTTCATTTTCTTTTAAGTGATAATCCATCTCTATCAAATGATTGGCCACATACACAATATTTTCTATGCAGTTTATATAATTTATATATTCTGTTTTCTTAAAATCACCATCCTGTTTGTATTTTTCTTCTATATTCAGCAAACACTTTAATACATTATATATTCCCGAAAGCTGCACTAACTGATTTAATCTATATGTAATCACATCCACAGATTGGAGCGGCGAATACCTGAAAGCGCCATCTATCATAGGAAATTGAAATGTATCAATTTTAATTCTTTCAAGATTTGGCAGCGAATCTAATCCTGACAAACTACTGACATTCATCTTAGAAATATCAATTTCCTTTATTTTTACTGCTTCATCATATGTAAGAAATCCCTTTTCTTTGCAAAGACATTTTTCAATTTCCTCATCTTCAAAATAAAAATTACAGACTGTATTTCCATTTAACATGGTATCATCTACCTCCCTTAACGGATTATTGCTTACATTTAAATAATCATAATTTATAGAAAAAATAATATCTGACACAGAAATTTTATTATAATCCATATATAGATTTTTAAAATTTGTATCAAAAATAAAACCCGGTATGTCAAAATCTGTTATATTACAATTTGAAAGATCTGCAGATATTCCATCCGGCAATTTCGCTACAGATTTCAGATCAACAATTTTTTGCAGATTAATATGTGACAAATCCAGTTCTTTCAGATTTGGGAGCTTATTCAAAAACGAATAAAATCTTAACGGCACATTTTCTGCAATCAGCGTATGCATCCCCTTCCAACTATCAGGAATATTTATCTCCTTTATCTCTGTATTAGAAATATCCAATTTATCTATAAAAAGCTCTGCCCACCATGTAAGATCGTATTCATTCATTTTCAACCCCTGCAGCTCCAGACTTCTGAAAAAAATGTATTCCTTTATTATCTTGTTAAATATATCAGCCTTTAAAGTAAGTTCTCCATAATGCACAGGATAGTCCAAAAAACATTTTGTTAATCCAAGCATCCATTTTTCATTTAATATTTTTGAATTCCAAATATTTAACACAGGATTGTCCAAATAATTAACAAAAATAGATTCATTGTCATCTACAAGATGAATGTGTTGGTTATAAACTTTTTCAAAATAAAGTCTGCAGAAATCATCATTGAAGTGGATATAATGTTTGATTGCCTTATTGCGCGGTAACTTTTTATAAAAATTGAAGACCACATTATAATATAAAAATACATTATTTTGAAATCTGTAGCACCTTGTCTTTTCATTATAAATCAGCAAAACATTACGAAATTTATTTTCCGCTTCTTCCCCTTGAAAATTGCCTTTTAAAAATTTCCTGCTGATATTACGCATAATATGAATAACGTCTTTCTTTGCTTTTTCAGATTGAGATTTTCTATCATATTTCCTTTCTTCCCAGTTAAAACTTTCTTTTAATATCTCACCTAAAATTTCAGAATAGGAAGTAAAATTTTTCTCCTCGGAAATAAGCATTATGATAAAACTCAGCATAAGCGGATAAGAATAAAAAGATTCATTCTCTATGGCCTTTTTAAATATCTCCTCTTTCCCTTTTTGGGACAGCTCTATATTTTTTTTAATATACTTCTTTATCTTTTCCCTTGTAAAAGGCTTCAGGTATATCTTCAAAGGAAATATTTTATTTTGCTCAGCATTTCTATGATAAAAATTTTCAAATTTCATTTCATATTTTTTATAAAAAGCCAGGTTCATGGTGATAATGACCTTGTAAAACGGCAGCAGGCATTCTTTGAAGTTGTCCAAAATATCTAAGTTGTTTTCCCGATATACAAATATTTCATCCAAACCATCGATAAATAAAATTGTACTCTCCTTATCACTTATATCCTCTATCGCTCTGGTAATATTCCTGTACTCCATTCCAAATATACATTTTATTTTTTTCTTTTTCCTTTCCGAATAAAACGCATTTTTTAATAGAAAACGATTCATTACTGAGGTTTTACCTGAACCTGTTGCTCCTAATAAAAAAACCATTTTTTGATTATACTTAAAAACTACTGCTCTCATCATACGCGTCAAACTGATCTTTGGCTCGTCCTCTTCAATCGTATAAACAGGCTCCACATATCTTTTTCCGCAGCTATCGATTGTCTTTTCTTCTATTCCATATTTACGTTTAAACTCCTGGAAAGACTTAAGCTTTCTAAGCCCGCTGAAAACCATGCCGATGTTAACTCCCAAAATTGATGCAAACATTGACATCATATTTATAATATCCATATTTGTTTCCATTCCTTTCGTTTTTCATTCTACTATGTCCGTCCTGCAATCTTTAATAAGATAAGTTTAACCTATTTCACCTTTTTACTTGTCTTGCTCCATGAACCATAGACTTTTTACACGGCTCCGGCTGCATTTTTACAGGTCTTATACGCCCGGATACGGAGATAATATTTTTTCCTGGATTTCAAGCCTTTTTTCACATATTTCTTCTTCGATTTAGAAACGGAAATTGTTTTCGCTCCTTTATAATTCTTTTTTATACCAATCTGAATCTGGTAGCCTTCTGCATCAGACAGTGCTTTCCAGGACAATGTCAGCTTCTTTTTGCCTGCTTTTGCTTTAAAGGATTTTACTTTTGATACAGTGGGTTTTTGTACGGTTGGCCGGGGCGTTCCGCCGGGTGTACCTCCTGACACATGTTCCCCATTTCCGGACGAACTTTCTTCTTGGTTCTCTTTTGTAACGCTTACTACTTCAAACCCATATGTCGTGCCTCCATTGTCCGTTTCCAGTTTGATTCTTATCGAGTCTCCTGTCACGGAAATTGTTTTTCCGGCAAGCTCTTTTCCGGTATAGGTTCCCACTAATACATTATTTTTGTCGTAGAGATAAATATAATCAAAGCCGTCTTCCACTTCTGTCTTTTCACTGAAGGTGACAGAAATCCGGGAGGCTCCGTCCACCCTGTAGAGCCAGGAATCGGAGCAGTTATTTTCATAGGGATGCGGACTCTGCAGGTTGGACACATCAGGGGCTGTAATCATTTCTGTCGTCACACTGATTGTACAGCTTGCCGTAACGCCGCTTCCGTCGGATGCCTCAGCCTTAATTTCTGCTTCGCCTTTTGCCAATGCCGTCACTACACCGTTTTCATTGACGCTGGCAACGGAAGGATTCGTGCTGCTCCAGCTGTATCGCGGATCGGTTGCGTCATTTGGATAAACGCTCGCTGTCAGGGCAAGGGTATCTCCGGCTGCCAGAGCCGCAGAAGATTTGTTTAAGCGGATGCTGGTTATAGGTTGGTATACGGTTACATTACAGGAAGACGATACATTTCCCACCGTTACTTTGATGTTTGTCGTACCGCAGGAAACGCCTCTGACTGCTCCGTCTGCGGTAACTGTCGCTATATCTGTATTGCTGGATTTCCACGCCACTTCATCCGTAAAATTCTGAGGGGCCACCGTTAGGAAAAGCTGCCGGTTCTGGCCTTTTCCGATTCTCAGATCGGTCTGGCTGATTTTCACGTCTTCTGCATTTACTTCGCGGTTCACAAAGGTAATGCCGTTGTCCTCGGCATAGGTCTGGGCATAGGTGCCGTTGATGCCGTAAATGGTCATTTTGCCCGGATAGGAAAATACCTGGCTGCCGATGCTGGTTAAGCTTCGGGGCATAGTGATTTCTGTTAATCCCGTGCAGGCGTTAAATGCATTGGCATTCAGCGTTGTCATACGGTAAGGCAGGATGATGTCCGTCAGCTTCGGGCATTGCGCAAAAGCATATGTGGGCAGAGATGTTAAACCGGTTCCCAGACTGACATCGGCCAGGCTGTCACAGTGGTAAAAGACGTGGTCTCCCATTTTGGTTACTGTGTCTGGTATTGTCACTTTTGTGAGAGCGTCGCAGTCGTTGAATGCGTTTGCTTCGATTGTTTCCAGTTGTGAGGGCAGATTCAGTTCTGTCAGAGCATCACAGTTGTAGAAGGCATTGTCTTTGATTGCGGTCAGGGTGTCCGGAAGGTTGATTTCGGATAAGTTGGTGCAGTTGTAGAACATATGGGAGACAATGTTTTTTTGTGTAGCTGGGATATGTACTTTTTCCAGGCTGGTGCAGCCGCTGAAGGTATAATTTCCCATGGTGGTTACACTGTCAGCTATTGTGGCTTCTTTCAGAGATGTGCAGTTTTCAAATACATAGTCTCCTACCTTCATTACACTGTCTGGGATCTCTACTTCTTTCAAACTTGTGCAATTCGTAAATGCACGCCTTTGTATTTCTGTCAGATTTGCACTGAATGTTACTTCTTTTAAGTCCGTGCAGACATCAAAAGCAGATGTTTCAATTACTGTTACCGTATCCGGTATCCTGATCTGTTCCAAGCCTGTACAGCGGTAAAATAAATACTGTGCGACCTCTGTTGTCCCTTTCCCAAATTCCACTTCCTTCAAACTGTCACATTCGCCAAATGTCCCTCCGTCCTCATGTAAAATTTCGTTGCCATACATAGAACATTCTTTTAAGCTTTTCGGAATTTTTATATATCCTATCTTGTCACAATTCCAAAATGCTTTTCCTCTCAGCTTTTCCAATTTCTCAGGAAGCTTTACTCTTGACAATTCTACACAATTCTCAAACGCACAGATTCCTATCTCTGTCACACTGTCCGGGATCTCTACTTCTTTCAAACTTGTGCAATTCGTAAATGCACGCCTTTGTATTTCTGTCAGATTTGCACTGAATGTTACTTCTTTTAAGTCCGTGCAGACATCAAAAGCAGATGTTTCAATTACTGTTACCGTATCCGGTATCCTGATCTGTTCCAAGCCTGTACAGCGGTAAAATAAATACTGTGCGACCTCTGTTGTCCCTTTCCCAAATTCCACTTCCTTCAAACTGTCACATTCGCCAAATGTCCCTCCGTCCTCATGTAAAATTTCGTTGCCATACATAGAACATTCTTTTAAGCTTTTCGGAATTTTTATATATCCTATCTTGTCACAATTCCAAAATGCTTTTCCTCTCAGCTTTTCCAATTTCTCAGGAAGCTTTACTCTTGACAATTCTACACAATTCTCAAACGCACAGACTCCTATCTCCGTCACGCTGTCCGGGATCTCTAACTCTCCCAATCTCGCACACGCATCAAACGTTGACGACTGAATCTCCACAAACCCCTCATTCTCCGGCAACGTCACCCTCTCCAATGCCGTACACCCATAAAACGCACTATTTCCAATCGTCTCCACACTATCTGCAACAGAAACACTCTTAATTTTCTTATTATTCTTAAACGCATTCTGTGCAATCCCAACCACCGGATACCCGTCCAGCGTCTCTGGTATAAACACATTCACCGCTGTTCCCCGATACCCGGTAATCGTCGCCTGATTCTCTCCGTTCAGAGAATAATCAAAGATCGTATAAACCTCTCCGTTTTCATATGTACCGCCGGAGCTGCCGCCAGCATAATAATACTGGGAATTTACCGGTGAAAAATATCCCCAGCCGCCGTATCCCATGCCCATTGTTCCCCGGGTACATCTGGGAACCGTTTTTCCGTCCTCATAATGGCACGCAACTTTAACAGGGCTGTTGTAACTCGTATAAATATCCTTATTTCCGGCAGCCAGTTTTCCCTTGTAAAGCACTACGTCTACCGATACGTCATATCCTACGGAAGCATAAAAATAAGAAGACAGCGTATGGCAGTCGTCCGGCTTCTGCCCATCCGTATAATGCTTTGACTGCACGGTAGTTTTTGCTCCTGCTTTTCCAAAAATTTTTCCGTTCAACCCGGGGACCTTAAACCCTGCCTCCATACGGACGCCTGATGTCAACGTAGCCTCAGCGGTAATGGTAAACGAATCTTTTTTAAACTGACGTGTCAGACGCGGTGTGAAATTCTCATAATGAAAACCAAGGGTGACATCTTCCACAATCCGGATGTTGGCTTCTCCGTAAAAACTTAAATCTGCATATCCTTTTACGTATACCCCCGGCAAAAGCTCTGCATGAAACAGCTCATAACTCGGCGCAATACCTGCCGTTTCCAGAAAATCCACACTGACATTGCAGTTAAAATCTACTTTAAAAGAAAAATCAATATATGCGCTTCCTTTCTTGTATCCATGCTTCTGTGTCAAATTCATAATTTTAGCATTGATTTTAATTTTTGCATCCCCGACATTAAAGTTTGCATAGGTCTTTGGCATATCGGCTGTCTGCTCTACAATCACCGCCGTAATCTCCCCTTCTCCTACGTCCTCCGGATTTTCACAGACAATACCGTCCTCATACGCATTTTCTTCTGTACCTCCGACGATATATTGCAGAGAAGCATCTTCAGACGCCGGTTCCAGCTTCGCCAGATCCACATTTATTTCCTGATTGACATCTAACTCCGTAAATGCTTCCTCACTGTTGACCATGTCAGTCGTGACAATCGTCTCATTTCCGTTTATCTCTACTCCTACGGCTCTCCATGCCAATGGAATACCGTCGCAGACTTTGCCGAAAATATCTCCTGTATGAATAACCGCAGGACAATCTGCAATCACAAGCTTGTCCTCTTCCAAAGAATGTATTTCCGTATCTTCCGGCAATACGATTACCCCGTCACGAAATGTATAATGGCTGCTGTCAGGCTTAGCTGCATCCGCTGCAACGACTGCCGCAGCAGCGGAAATCATGGCTTCCTTTTCTGTCTGCGTCACTGCCTGCTCCGGCAGAAAATTTCCGTTTGACAATGCGAACCAGCCTTGATTGACTGCAATCTGTATATCCTCCGGATAGGTTACCGTCTCCGCTTCTGAAAACGTATAGGTATCCTCTTCCAACACATATCCAAGGCAAAGATTTAACGTATGTGCGGCAAACTCCCTTGTAGCCGCATCATCGGGACGCAGAGCTTCACCTGCCTCTACATCCACAAGTCCGAACTCCGTTGCCAGCATAATGTCATAATAATCTGCTGAACTTGAATTCACATCTGAATAATAATTATCCGGATAGTTATCTTCCGTTACCGTAAATCCAAACGTTTCCGTCAGTGATTTCAGCCATTCTAATCGTGTGACAGAATCGCCTGCCCGTGTTTTTGCTGCGTATGCATCCAGACCTGTCAGCTGTAAAAATATGGTTCCGATCAGTAAAAATACAATGATCTGTCTGCCGATGCTATACTTTTTTCTTCTTGTACTCATAACTCTCATCCTCCTATGATTTGAATACTCAACCGCTTACTTTTTCAACAAATTATATCATCATTGCATTACATTTGCAATTTATTTTGCATTATATAATGCAATGCATATTTTATTTTCTTTATGCAATACCATAATCCTTATAGGAGGTATTACATATGTCATTTCAATTAAAACCAAACAAAAAAGAAACCGAAAACAAAACCATCCGCTTTCCGCTGCCTCTCATTGAAAAAATCGAAAAAGCCATTGCAAATCAGGATGTTACTTTTTCCGGTTTTGTACTGCAGGCCTGCGAATATGCCTTAGAAAATATGGATAACCCCGTTTAAAATCAATGACAGCATCCGTAATTGTATACCTTTTCGGAAAATATATTTTTACTTTGTTTATTATACACTTTTACCAAAAAAACCACTTGCAAAGCGTCCATATTATGGTAAAATGAAAGAGGTTTTTCTAACAAGGCAAAAATCCGAAAAGGTATACCTTTTCGGACGTCTTTCTTCATTCAATTATCACATTTTTCCAGCTTCCTGACCTTATCAAAAAATGTACTCTTTGCCAAATTACAGGCTTTTGCTGCCTCCTTTACGGATATTTCTTTTCTCTTCCACTTCTTATAAATCTCATAAAAATTATCCGGAACTATAATCTCCGGTCTTCCGAATTTCACGCCTCTTGCTTTTGCTGCCGCAATCCCTTCTGCCTGTCTCTGCCTGATATTGGCACGTTCATTTTCCGCCACATAACTTAAAAGAGCAAGCACAATATCGCTGATAAATGTTCCCAGCAGATTTTTTTCCCGTCTCGTATCCAGAATCGGCATATCAATTACTACAATATCCGTTTCTTTTTCTTTCGTAATAATCCTCCACTGTTCATTCAAATCTGTATAATTCCGCCCCAGCCTGTCAATGGATTTTACAAACAATACGGAATTTTTATTCAGATTTCTTAAAAGGCGTCTGTACTGCGGCCGGTCAAAATCCTTTCCCGACTGCTTATCCATGTAAATTCTCTCTTTTGGCACTCCCATTTCAAGCAGCGCAAGCCGCTGCCGTTCCTCGTTCTGCTCCCGTGTAGATACTCTCATGTATCCAAATATATTTTGTTCCTTCATGTTACACCTCCGTAAAAATATATTATTCTATCAAAATAACAGATTCACGTAGGTAAAATCCTATTTTAAAAGATAGTTTTTAATAGATTTCACAAACTGCAGATCATAGTATGAACAGCGATTAATGCTATTAATTCCATAAATCATTAAAATAAAACATATTTATTATCTAAATAGCATAAACATCCCTCCTACCACACTAATTTTGACATAAAAAAGGTGTATCGTTTTGATGTTTTCACTTCATCACGATACACCTCTCTGGCGTTATAGCCTCCAAACCCCTGTGCGTCTGCATCTGTCCGCAGGACCTTCTCATAATATTTTTCCTTGTTTATCAGCTATCTTTTTCATCCATACTTTGAGACAGTTCCGCAATCTGCTCAAAAACTTTTTTCTCCTGCCGCAGAAATCCCATAATTTCTTCCCTGTTTCCAAATATTAAAAAAGCGGAGACAAACATATCATTATTTGTATTCTGCACGCTTATCTGAAAATAATACCGTCTCTCTTCTTTCCACCCCACATCATTGCATCTTTCTTCGTATCCGGAATCGGAAATATCATTCCAAACTCAATCTCAGGAAAATGGCTGATAAATGCCCGCCTTACTTTTAAAATACAAAATTGCAGCTCTTCCTCTCCCGGCATTCCTGATTTTAATGTTTCCATACTTTCCTCTATGCGTTCTAACAATTGATACATAACCCGGAGGGCTTCTTCACCTGTCTCTTTCTGTGTCATACCTAAATAGTTGAAAAATAATCGAATTGATTGTGAAACTTCAAGATTTGATTGTGTTTTGTAGATATTCCCCCGCCACAGGGGTAAACACCATTCCCCTGTATGCGGTTTTCAGAAGCATCACACTAACTTTTTACCGTTAGCTGGCTTCCCTGTTTCATAAAATTAAAATGTATCTCCGCTGTTGTGTTCCGTCTGCCCTCTGATATATCCTCATGGACAACAATCTCTTTAATGAGCAGATGTAGCATTTCCCAGTCAAGCTCCTTAATATCCGTATACTGCCTTATCAGTGAAAGCCACTTTGAATTGTCCTCCTGCTCTTTTGCCGCTCCGTCAAAACGCTCACGCATCATGTCCGCCTTTTTCTGCAAGGCTTCCTGCTCGCCCTGTGCCTTTTCCATCATACGGGTAAAGTTTGCTTCGTCAATCCTACCCGCAACCCAGTCCTCATAAAGTTTGGAAACAAGCGCATCCAGTTCGGAAAGCCTGCTTTCACTCTCTGCAAGTTTTTCTTTCATGCGCCTGCGTTCCTCGTCACTGTCACACTGGCAGCTTTTTTCAGTTCCTCCATGACTTTTGCTTCGTCAGCAAGCGTAAGTGCTGCACAGGCGCGTATCTGCTCCAACACAATCTGATACAGCGTGTCAAATTCTAATCTGTGCTGGCTGCAATACGCCACCCCGTAACGGTTATACTTTGCACAGGTCAGTATCCTTGTCTTAGCTTTTGCATTTGCCACACGCTGGTTCATGGTACTGCCGCATTCCCCGCATCTGACAAGCCCTGCAAATATCCCGTAATTGCCCTAACGCTGTACAAGGATATGGACTTATTGACACTGCCATATCCACAAGTTACTGTCAAAATGCCGCAAAAAAACAGGGAAACAAATCTGGATCATCAGTTATTCCCCTGCCCGATAGCCGCAATATGAAATTTTCATTCTGCCTTACACTGTCTGAAGCCCTGCAAGCCGCTCTACCTCTGCCACACTAAGACCTGTGTCTTCAGCTATTTCCTCAATTGTCATTTTTCCCCTTTTCAGCATTCTAAGCGCCGTTTCCCTCTGATTTTGACTAATGCCCTGACTTTTACCTTGATTTAAAATAGTTCTTGCACTTGTTTCAAGTAATGCTCCGCCCATAATACCACCTACACCTTTCTGCACATTCTCATATTTCTGTGCAATCTCTTTAATCACATC
>CAOKHR010000011.1 GCA_948468325.1 uncultured Lachnospiraceae bacterium
TACTTGAAAAGTTTGCTTCGTTATCGCCGCAGGTTATCGGTTTTGAAGAATCAATTTCCTGTATCCATCGAATCATATCAGATGCATTGTCTGTAAATTCTTTAACGACAGAGGGATTTGTTGTGTCAATATTGCAAACGGTAGGCAGTTCGTTGCCAATTGACCACATGACAACGCAAGGGTCGTTTTTATCACGGTTAATAAGTGACTGAAGGACAAACTGTACCCATGTTTTGTCAGGACTGCCGCCTGATACAGCATTGTCTATTCCTAGAGTTTGATTAAAATAACGGGCAAAATCACCCGAATTCCCATTTTTTGTATAGCTCCATCCGTCAAAAACTTCATCCATGACAAGAATTCCAAATTCGTTGCATGCTTCCAGTAATAATTTGCAATGCGCATTATGGCTTGTACGTATAGCATTGCATCCCATGTCTTTTAAAATCTTCACCTGACGGTAAATGGCATCTTTGTAAGCAGCAGCACCCAGCGCACCCTGATCATGATGTATGCATACGCCTTTTAATTTCATGTTTTGTCCGTTTAAAGAAAATCCTGTATCGGCATCAAAATTAAAATAACGGAAACCAAATTCAGTTATACAGGTATCTGTTATTTTTCCGCCGGATAATATTTCTGTTTTAACATAGTATAAATTCGGAGAATCGCAGCTCCACAGACTGGGATTGTTTACTACTACATTCTGTGTGAGATCAAAAGTTTTGCCCGAATCAACAGAAATGTTATCTTCTGCAGCTTCTTTTGACACGATTGTTCCTTCTGCGTTTTGAATGGTTGTACGTACTGTTGTATCGGCTGTTGTACTGCTGTCATTTTGAACAGAAGTCTCCACATGCACCGTTACATCTTTTCCCTGTTCTTTCTGCAAATTTGGCGTAGTCACATAAGTGCCGTTTAAAGATACATGTACCGGATCTGTAATGATTAATGTGACATCGCGGTAAATACCGGAGCCGGAATACCAGCGGCTGGATGGAAATTCATGAACGGCTTTGACTGCAATTACATTTTCTGTACTTCCGTCGCAAATGAGCGCGTCCGAAATGTCAAAAGCAAAATTTGTATAACCATAGTGATGTTCGCCAAGTTTTTTGCCGTTTACATATACATATGCATTGTTGTAAACGCCGTCAAAATTTAAAATGACAGACTTATTTTCATAGCTTTGCGGAAATATGGCTGATTTGCGGTACCAGCCCGTTCCTCCCGGTAAAAATCCGGATTCTGCTTCGTTATTATTGGAAAAATCCTGTGTTATGCTAAAATCATGCGGAATAGAAACGTCTTCCCAGGAAGAATCATCATAATTCCTGCTTTCTGCCGCTAAATTTTCATTTACATCCAGAAAAAATTTCCATCCTTTGTTAAAATCAATTTTTCTGTCAGATGCTTCCTGTATTGTTTCTGATGCGGCTGCTTTGGCATTAAGAACCGGTGCAGAGCAGACGGCCGGAATTCCAAGAGCTGCTGCCGCAGTCATCAGAAATAAAAGGCATCGTTTAATTTGTTTGTTTTTCATTATTACCTCCCGCTTTCATAAAATTTATAGTGAATATTTTTTTTATATAGAGTTCGGATCATCTCCATAAGCTTCCTCTGATATATCGGGAACAATCAGCTTTCGATATTGGTTTGGAGGGATTCCGATAGTATTTTTAAATAATTTTGAAAAATGCTGGGAATCCTTTAGGCCAACCAGTTCAGCAATGTTGGTTAAGGTAAAATTTGTGTTAAGCATCAGATCAATCGCGTGGTTGATTCTGTATATATTTATATAATTTAATATAGTCAGATTCATATGGTGAAAAAATATTTTACTCAAATAGCGTGCAGATATATTTAAGTGTGCCGCAATATCCGGAATCAGTATTTTTTTTGAAAAGTTTTCATGGATATAAGAAAGCGCATAAGAAACATAGCGAATATGTTCCGGTGTATGGGAACCGGAATCTGCCGTTAAGGACAAATCAGGATGAGTCAGCTTAATAAGATAAAGCATTAGTTCTGCCAGATGAAGATTTGCCATGGCGGTAGAAAGAATACTGCCCTGTTCTGCAAGTTCTGTTATTATATTGCAGATAAGAGAAGATATTTTTTCATCTGAAGCCAGGTGGTAGTAACGTTCGTACGGCATGATTAAAGCAGTCATTAAACTTAAAGAACTATGTTCATTCTGACTTATTAACCAGTGGGAAAACGGAACAGGGTCAAAGTGAATATGGCGGAAAGCACAGGCATTTTCCGTTTCCAAACATAAGGAATGAACCGTATTCGGAAAAATCATGATAAAATCATCTTTTTGAAAATTGAATTTCTTATTGTTAATATCCATGGTGCACTGCCCGGAATCAATCAGGTAGATTTCAATAGATTTGTGGATATGCCTGGCAAAATTGTAAGGGTATTCCCGTACTTGATTAGTTGCACTGATAATAATCTGCATGCCAAGAAAAATGTCGCTGTGAATAGCAGGTGTTTTTCCTTGAGAATATTGTTTTTCTGTCACAGTTGTCACCTCAATTTAGTTCCGAATTATACAAAAAATACTACAAAGTGGACGGTTTTAAACAAGCAGAAAGTTTAAAAGAATGATATAATAAAACTGGTGTAAAGTCAATTATATTGTATAAAATGGATAGGAGCAAAGCTAGTGAAGAAAAAAAATTGTATAATTATTACAATTCCGGTTCTGGTATTTTTTGTCTTTCTTGTTGTATTTATGTCAAGAGACAGGTTTTCAATGACAATTAATGGAAGCAAAATTGACAAAGAAGAATTTTTGGCGGCAGCATCGCAAAAAAAATATGAGGTGACAAGCTATTTTTCCGGAAAAAGCGGGGGAAATGTAGATTCGGATTTCTGGGAAAGAGAGATTGAAGGCGAGGTTCCATACAAAAAACTGGCAGAAGCAGCGATCGAAGAATTAAAGTATTTTCATGCAGTATATGGGCTGGCCGCAGAGAAAGGCTATGTAGAAAATGACGACTATCAGTCATTTTTGGAACGCTGGGAATCGGAAAACAAGATCCGAAAAGAAAAAATAGAAAAGGGGGAAGTGGTATACGGATTGTCAGAGTATACATTAGATCTGTACAGAGAGTATGAAATGGATACGCTCCAGAAAAGCTACTGTGATGATCTCGAAAATGAAGGTATGGATATAACAGATGGCGACAGGCAGCAGTATTATGAAGAAAACAGAGAATATTACACACAGGAAGATGACAGAATACTGGATTACGTTCAGATTCCTTATGAATCAGAAAATATAAGTGAGGATAAGGTGGAAAAATTAAAAGAAAGCCTGACATCTGTTTATAAAGCGATGGATAAAGAACACTCACTTTCTGAACTGGCCGGAAATGATGAGAGCCTTTTGCCTTATCTGGAACATGCAGATGTAACAGCGGAAGAACTGAGTTTATACTCAAGGAGCATTGGTGATGTTCTGGGATATGCGTGGGAGCTTAAAGAAGGAGAATCCACGGCTGTTCTGGATGAAAACGGATGTTTGTATTTAATTGAATGTACAGAAAGAAAAGAAAATGACGCAGTCTCAATTGACGAGGTGAAGGATAATATCAATAAAACACTGAGGGAGGAAAGATATAATGACATTGTAGCGGAGCGTGCGGCAAATGCTTCGGTAGAATGTGATATGGAACAAATTTATTCATTCATGAAGAAACACACAGACAATTAAATTTGAAAGGAGAAAGAATGAAAAAAAGATTGTTGGCGCTATTATGTGCCTTTTTAGCAACGGGGGCAGGACAGAGTTTTATTCCTTCCGTTGAGGTGAAAGCTGATGAAGCAAATACGTATTACATCAGCAGCCTGCATGGAGATAATTCAAAATCCGGAAAATCCCAGGGAGAAGCGTGGGAAACGCTTGACAAATTAAAGGGTGTTACACTTAAACCGGGAGATCAGATACTTTTAGAAAACGGATCTGAATTTAATGGATATATTCACCTCAAAGATGTACATGGAACTGAAGATGCCCCGATTAAAATCGGCACATACGGATCGCTTCCAGAGCGTCCGGTTATCCATGCGAACGGGCAGGGAGTCTGGTATCAGTCTTACGAAGGAACGGTGGATAACCCAAACCATAGATCCAAAGGATATGTATCTTCTGCAATTTTGCTTTATGATGTGGATTTTGTGGAAGTAAGCGGACTGGAACTGACAAATCAGTCTGATGACTTTGATTTTTTTGAAGGCGCGGTTTTCAGTGCATCGCAAATTGACGACCGTATGGACCGCACCGGTGTTTCCGGCATTGCAAAAGACAGAGGGACAATGCAGCATATCTACCTGAATGATTTATACATTCATGACGTGGATGGAAATATAGAAGATAAGCATATGAATAACGGAGGCATTCAGATGAATGTACTGCCTCCTGCGGATGAAGAAGCAACAGGTATCGCAAGATATGATGATGTTAAAGTGACCAACTGCCATGTAAAAGACGTTTCCCGTGCAGGTATCTGCGTAGGATATACGTATCATGGCTCCAAATTTTCAGGAAAGGCAATTTCAGACGAAACGGCTCGGAAGTATGGACATACCAATCTGCTGATGGAAGGAAATTATGTTCAGAATGTTGGAAATGACGGTATTGTTGCCATGTATGCTTACCGCCCTCTGATTCAGAGAAATGTTTCGGATAAGGCGGGCGCCGATCTGGAAATTTATACTTCCGAAAATACGCCGGAAGAATATGCAAAATTCTGGCAGCCTTTCTGTGCGGCAATCTGGCCCTGGAAATGTAAAGATGCTATTTTCCAGTATAATGAAGCATTTGATACGGTAAACTGCCAGGATGGACAGCCTTGGGATGTTGACTGGTCAGACGGAACAGTTTATCAGTATAATTACAGCCATAACAACGGCGGAGGATGTATTATGATTTGCGGTGCAGAGGCATATCAGGGCGTATTCCGCTACAATATCAGCCAGAATGATTTAAAGGGTCTGATTGGACTGGCAGATAATAATCCAAATGCAGATATTTACAATAATGTATTTTATATTGGCAAAGATCTTGATACAAAGCTGTTTATAGATAAGAGTAATTATAACGGGACAGCGGCAATTAAAAACAATATTTTCTACAATGATAATAAGAATAAAAGCACCGAGACAATTGTAAAGGCAAAACGTACATACGCGACTAATATTTTCTGGGGTTACGGCAATGATACACTGCCGGAGGGTTCTATCAAAGCAGATCCTAAATTTGCAGATCCGGGAAAAGGACCGGGCAGACCGCTGGGAGGAGCCTTACATGAAAAAGACGCATTTGACGGTTACAAGCTGCAGAATGATTCGCCGGCTATCAACAGGGGTACATTAGAAGGCGGTGCCGCAAAATATGATTTCTTCGGCAATCAGGTAGGCGTACAGCCGGATATTGGAGTTTATGAATCAGACGTACCGGAAACAGAGCTTGCTCTGGGCGGAGATTCCATTACAGTGGAAAACGGAAAAATAACGGATCTTCCGCAAAATATAACGGTAGGGGAACTCAAAGAGAAGCTGGTTTATGCAAGGGATACAGAGATTAGTTTTAAAGAAGGAAGCCGCCAGATGGAGGATGCCGATGCAGTAACGGAAGATACCGTAATTACCATTTCGAGGGACGGCAAAACGGCAGAATATACAATAGGAGATGCAAAGGGAACAGCAGCGGTATATGCAGATTATGCACAAAGCAGTATGACGGCAACAGCAGGAAGTGAGGAAGACGGCACGTCTCCATATGCATCTCCCGCAGATAAAACGCTTGTTGGCAATGTGCTGGATGGTAATAATAATACCATTTGGAACAGTAAATGGTCACATTCAGACCAAAGCCTGATATGGATTCTGCTTGATTTAAAGAGTGTGAAACCGGTAGCAAGGCTTACTTATGTGCCGAGACAAACCGGTGACAAGGGGATTTTTACAAAATATAAAGTAGAGGTCAGCGAAGACGGACAGACATGGACACAGGTTGCTGCCGGAGACTGGACAGCAGACAGTGAGGAAAAATATGCACAATTTAATTCGGTAAACGTGCGGTATGTAAAACTGACAGGTGTGGATTCGGTATTGGATAATGGAAGACCTACCGGAAGCGCTGCGGAGATACGTATTGGTTATCTGAGTGAAGAATAGAAAATTGAGGAGATAATTAATGAAAAAAAGAATAATAACAATGATGATGGCGCTGACAGTGTTTTGTTCCTCAATAATTCCCGGAACGGAAGTGAAAGCAGCAGCCGGTACAGAGGATACGGCGGCAACCACTTATTATGTCAGTACTCTGCATGGAAAAGACAGTAATGACGGAAAAAGCCAGAGTAAACCATTTTACAGTCTGCAGAAAATCAATGAATTACAATTAAATCCGGGAGATAAAGTTTTATTAGAATGCGGTTCCGTATTTCAGGACGGTTATCTGCACTTGTATGAACAAAGCGGAAGCAAAGAGGCGCCGATTGTGATTGATCAGTATGGACAGGGTGCAATGCCTGTCATTGATACAAACGGCCAGGGTGTATGGTATCAGAATTACGGGTACAGACTGGATGCAAACTCACATATTAAAAACGGTTATGTATCCTCTTCTATCTTATTATATGATACGGAGTACATTGAAATTAATAACCTGGAGATTGTGAACGATGCGACAGATATTGAAGCTGTTTACAATGAAGCACATGTTATGAACCGTACCGGTGTTGCGGCAATCGCACAGAATAAAGGGACGATTGAGCATATTCATCTGAATGGTTTGCATATTCACGATGTATACGGAAATGTTTATGATAAGCATATGAATAACGGAGGTATTTACTTTACTGTGGCCCTGCCGCGGGATGCAGTGCAGGAAGGAAATGAATTTACTTCTGCATCGGGTATTTCACGTTATGATGATGTTTTAATTGAAAACTGTAATGTCCAGAGAGTAAACCGGTGGGGAATTGCAGTAGGATATACGGCATATTGGAATAAATTTTCACAGAAAGCAATTGACAGTGAAGTTATTAAAGAATATGGCGCTACGAATGTTGTAATCCGCAATAATTATATAAAAGATCCCGGCGGGGACGCAATTACTACTATGTACTGCGACAAACCATTAGTCGAGTATAATATTTCGGACGGCGCGGCACAGCAGATTAATACGGAAGATTATGTTAATGTTGACGGCAGAGGAGGAAGAGTCGCCGCCGCTATCTGGCCCTGGAAATGCAAAGATGCCGTATTCCAGTATAATGAAGCATTTGATACCGCAAACGGAGACAGGGGAAATGATGACGGCCAGGCATGGGATGCAGATTCCGGTGACGGTACGGTTTACCAGTACAATTACAGCCATAACAACAGCGGCGGGTGTGTAATGTTCTGTCTGGGGCAGGCATATCAGAATACATTCCGTTATAATATCAGCCAGAATGATTTAAAGGGCGCTATGGATATTGCAGGGAATCCGGATGCACATGTATATAACAATGTTTTCTATATGAAAGAAGGAGTTTCATTTGTACGTACACGTAATAACGGAGGGAAACTGAACGCAGAAAACAATATTATTTATTATTCAGGGGATACTCCCATGCAGGATACCTGGACAAAGAACGGCCTGAAAGGTCTTGTCTATGACAATAATCTTTATTATAATTATGCCAGTGTACCGGAAGGGGACGAACATGCAGTCAATGTAGCAAAAGGCACACAGGTTTTCCAGAATGCGGGCAGTGCGCCGACATCGACAACAGGCTGGATTAATTATCACAATGATACCGGAACAAGAAGTATGTTTGACGGTTATAAGCTGGCAGAAGGTTCTCCGGCAATCGGAGCGGGAAAAATAATTAATGATGCAAACGGCAAAAAATTATGTGAAACAGATTTCTTCGGAAATGAGATTTCTGCCGAAGAAATACCGGATATTGGAGTACATAAGTATCAGGAAAAAGAAACACTTCTTCTGCCGCAGGCTCCGCAAAAGGCAGAAGCAGGTGAAATATCCGAAGATTCTGCTACAATCAGCTGGCCGGCAGTTTCAGATCCGGTTGGAATAAAGGAATACAGAATTATGCTGGACGGCGCCGTTTTCATGACAGTAGATAATCCGGATGAGCTGACAGATCCCGAGACGGGTATGATTTCTGTTAAGGCAGCGAATTTACAGCCGGGAAAAACATATACATTTTCCATCGTAGCATATGATAATGAAAATCTTGCATCCCAGCCAGTGAGCTTTACGTTTACAACGGCAGAAAAACAGGTAATTCCAAATCCGCCTGCGGAGGATCCGGACAAAAAAGATGACCATACGGAAGAAAAAGTTTCTTCCATAAAACTGGATAAGGAAAACTGGACGTTATATACGAAAAAGGAAAAGACTGTACAGCTGACAGCATCTTTATCGAATCTTTCCGGAATTGTAAGATGGAGTTCTTCCAAACCGTCAGTTGCAAATGTATCAGCCGCCGGACTGGTAACGGCAAAAAAATCCGGTACCACAGAAATTACAGCAGAAATCGGAAGCTATAAAGCAAGTTGTACAATAACCGTTAAGAAACCTTCTTTAACTGTGAAAAAACAAGTCACTGTTAAAAAAGGCAAAAAGGTTAAGCTTAATGTAAAAGCTCTTCCGAAAGGAAAGATTACTTACAAGAGCAGCAGTAAAAAGATAGCAAAAGTAACAAATAAAGGCATAGTGACGGGATTAAAGAAGGGAAGTTGTAAGATTACCGTAAAATGCAACGGAGTAAAGAAAACGGTGAAAGTAAAAGTAAAATAATTTATATATCAGAAGTCCCATTGAAATAAAAGGCAGGAATCTTTAATACTGATTCCTGCCATAAAAAGGAAATGATGCTGAATTCAGGGGCACTTTCATAAATTTAATGGTTTTTGGCGTTTAAAAAACGTTTAAAAAATATATTCAGGAAAGGAGAAAAAAATGAAGAAAAAAGTATTAGCATTTTTATGTATGATGGCAGTGACAGTCACGGGCATAAACCTTCCTGCTGTTCCGGCAGACACTGTCAAAGCGGCAAAAACAACAGGCAAAACCTACTATATCAGCAGTATACACGGGGATAACGCGAACCGTGGAACGACAGAGGCGCAGGCATGGGAAACGCTGGATAAGCTGATTGATCTGGAGTTGAAGCCGGGAGATCAGGTACTGCTGGAGAAAGGGTCCGTATTTAATGATGCATACATTCACCTGATCGATGTGCATGGAGAAGAGGGAAACCCGATTATCATTTCAAGCTATGGAAATGGAGCAAAACCTGCAATTCATGCAAACGGACAGGGTGTATGGTATCAGCAGTATGGCAGAGACCTTGATAATTCAGCTCACAGGCGTCAAGGTTATGTGTCTTCTACGATTCTGCTTTATGATGTGGATTTTGTAGAGATTAGTGATTTAGAGCTGACGAACGAATCAGATGATTTTGATTATTTCAAGGGACCGGCAGGCGCGCCGGAATTAAATATACCGGAGAACAGCAGTGAATCCGCGGGATCCGGTAATAAGCGTATGGACCGTACCGGCGTAGCCGGAGCCGCAAAAAATGACGGTACAATGCAGCATGTTTATCTGGACAATCTCTATATCCATGATATAGACGGCAATATTGGCGATAAGCACATGGATAACGGCGGAATACAGATGAATGTACTGGAACCGGAAAACGAAGAAAAGACAGGTATTGCAAGATATGACGATATACGGATTACAAACTGCTATGTAAGAGATGTGTCGAGAGCAGGTATCTGTGTCGGTTATACATATCAGCATGCCAGATTTAGCGGGCAGGCCATTTCGGACGAGACGGCACAGGTCTATGGACATACAAATCTTCTGATGGAAAATAACTATGTAAAAGACGTTGGTAATGACGGAATTGTAGCAATGTACGCATACCGTCCTCTGATTCAGTATAACATAGCAGACAGAGCTGGAGCTGATATGGATGCTAAGAATGGCGGATATTCCAGTTACTATGGATATGTCTGTGCAGGTATCTGGCCATGGAAGAGCAAGGACGGAGTTTTCCAGTTTAACGAGGCTTTTGATATAGTAAATAATCAGGACGGTATGCCCTGGGATATTGACTATTCAGACGGAACGATTTATCAGTATAATTACAGCCACAACAACGGCGGCGGATGTATTATGTTCTGCGGCGGAGAGGCATACAACGGAGTTTTCCGGTATAACATCAGCCAGAATGATTTGAAAGGTTTTCTGAATTTGTCAGGCAATCCAAAAGGAGAGGTTTACAACAACGTTTTTTATCTTGACGGAGACAGAAGCACAAAAATTCATAATCCTGTTTTTAACAATGGAACAGGCGTTATGAGAAATAATATTTTCTACAACATCAGCACTGCAAAATCAGCAGAAGGATTTATGGATAAAGCACAGGATACATGGTCCAATAATATTTTTTACGGATATGACGGGCTTTTTACCGTTCCGGAAGGAAACGTTTCAGCTGATCCGAAATTTGTAGATCCGGGCAAATCGCCGACAGATGTTAAGGCGGAATCAGAAGGAGCAAAGGCATCTCTGCATGACAGGACAATTGCATATAACGGCTATAAACTGCGGGATGATTCACCGGCAATTAATGCGGGGACTTTTGTAGAGGGTGCTCCGAAATATGATTTCTTTGGAAACAGAATAGGTCTGGAGCCGGATATAGGAGTTTTTGAATCCGCGGCAGCAGAGTCAGTTCTGGATATTCAAATAGTTGGAGGTTCTTCACTTACGATCGGGGAAGGTAAGATTTCAGGAATAGGCAGCAGGATGACTGTAAAAGAACTGGATGAAAACCTTATTTACGCACAGGATGTAGAGTTTAAAGTTTTAAAAGATAACCAGGAAATGAAACCGGAAGATTCCGTGACAGGAGATATGAAAGTAAGGATTTCAAGGGGCAGTGAGACAAAAGAGTATCAGATTGAGACAGCTTTTGGAATTCAGGCAGCCAGAGGTTCTTCCATTGAAATCGGAGAGGATGAAATCACAGTCTCAGGCACGGCAGAGGCAATGACAGTAAAAGACCTTTCAGAAAACCTTATTTATGCACAGGATGTGGAATTGAAAGTTTTAAAGGGCAATCAGGAAGCAGCTTTGGGAGAAATTGTAGCAACAGGCATGACACTTAGAATTTCAAAGGGCGGTGAATCAAAGGAATACCAGATTAAGGTAGTTCTTGGAATTCAGGCAGCCAGAGGTTCTTCCATTGCAATTGGAGACAATATAATTTCGGGCGTTGCCAAGACGATGAAAGTAAAAGAGTTGATCGGAAGTCTTGTATATGCACAGGATGTAGAGTTGAAGGTTATAAAGAATAACCAGGAAGCAAATCCGGAAGATGTTGTGACAGATGATATGACAGTAAGGCTTTCAAGAGGCAGTGAAACAGCGGAGTACCAGATTGAAGTTGAGAAAAACTATGCAGAATATAGCCCTGCTACGATGACGGCAGCCGCAGGAAGCGTAGAGACGAGTTATGGAGAAGTTGCAGGCAACCTTCTGGATGACGACTTAGATACAATATGGCATTCGTCATACAACGGAGACAATACTCCACAGAACGATATATGGGTTGAGTTAGATCTTGGGGAAGAAAAACCCGTGGCTATGGTAAAATATGTATCCAGAAAAACAGGCGGATTGAACGGTGTCTTTGAAGATTATAAAGTAATGGTTCGCAGCAGCGAGAATGAAGAATGGAAAACAGTAAAAACAGGCACATGGAAAAATTCTTCGGTAGGTTCAACGGAATATGCGAAATTTAACACCGTAAACGCACGTTATGTGCGGTTGTTATGTACTAAAAACCGTGTAGCAGCAGGAAGCGAAGGCAAAGTATTCGGCTCTGCCGCGGAAATCCGTGTCGGATATGAAGTAGAAGATTAAGGAGGCGGGACTATGATGAAGAAAAGAATTTTAGCGGCAGTAATGGCAGCAACAGTATTCTTCTCCACAGTCGGAGCGGGAATTCATGTCAAGGCCGAAACAGCATCAGATAATTCAGGAACGACTTATTATGTCAGTACGCTTCATGGAAAAGACAGCAATAACGGAACAAGCGAAGATACGCCGTTTTACAGTCTTCATAAAATGAATGACATAGAGTTAAAGCCCGGGGATAAAATTTTACTGGAAAGCGGTTCCGTATTTAAAAACGATTACCTGCATTTATACGGACAGAGCGGAAGTAAGGAAGCTCCGATTGTGATTAGCAAATACGGCAGCGGTTCCGCTCCGGTGATTGACACTAACGGACAGGGCGTATGGTTTCAGAATTATGGGTATCGGTTAGATAATACATGGCATAAGTATCAGGGTTATGTATCTTCTTCCATTCTTCTGTATGACAGTGAATATATTGAAATCAGTGATTTGGAAATTGTCAATAATAATCCTAAGGTAGATACGGTTTACAATGCGGCAGATATGATGGATCGTACAGGTGTGGCTGCAGTGGCACAGGATAAAGGGACAATAGACCATATTTATCTTAAAAATCTGAATATTCATGATATTATTGGTAATGTTTATAATAAACACATGAATAATGGAGGTATTTATTTTACGGTATTTATGCCGCATGATGCACAGCTTCAGGTAAAAGCGGGGCAGGAGAATCAAAGCACTGCCAATAAACGGCGGGATTTTATTTCCTCTGCAACAGGAGTTCCGCGTTACGATGATGTATTAATTGAAGGATGCTCGGTAACGAATACAAACCGATGGGGTATTGCAGTAGGATATACTGCACTCTGGGATAAATTTGCAGATACAGCCGCTATTGCCGATGACGTAATTAATGAATATGGTTCTACCAATGTTGTAATCCGCAATAACTATGTCAAGGATGCCGGCGGAGACGCCATTACATTAATGTATTGTGACAGGCCATTGGTTGAGTATAATATTTCGGATGGTGCGGCAAGGCAGATGCATATGAAAGATTATTTGCCATCTGTAGATCAGAGTCAAAGATTTGCAGCAGCAATCTGGCCATGGAAATGTAAGGATGCTGTATTTCAGTATAATGAAGCATTTGACACCAGGAATACAAACGGAGAAAATGGTGACGGGCAGGCATGGGATGCAGACTGGGGAGACGGAACTGTTTATCAGTACAATTACAGCCATAACAACGGCGGCGGATGCCTTATGGTATGTTTACAGGAAGCATACCGGACAACATTCCGTTATAATATCAGCCAGGATGATTTGATGGGCGTGCTGTGTATTTTTGGCAGTCCTGAGGCCCATATATACAACAATGTTTTCTATATGAAAGAAGGCGTTCCAATTAACCGAACCAATAAAAGCGGCGCACCTGCTCTTTTAGAAAATAATATCTTCTATTACCCGGGGGAAGAGCCGGGAACAGATGACAGCTGGAATCAGGGCAATAATAAAGTCTATTCCAATAACCTGTATTATAATTATGCAGAAGGCACTACGCCGGCAGATGCAGCCGGAGTAGTTGTAGCAAAAGGAGAATCTGTATTTGAAAATCCGGGTACAGCACCGACTTCTACGACAGGAACTACAAATCTGCATAATATTGCAGGTGTAAGAAGTGTATTTGACGGCTATAAATTGGCGGAGAATTCCCGTGCAATTGGAAAAGGAAAGGTTGTCACAGATGAATTCGGTAAAGCAGTCGAAAAAGATTTCTTCGGCAATAGCCTGGAAGGCGTGACAGCAATTGATATTGGTGCGCATCAGCATCAGGAGGCAGGAGACGAAACGGTTCCCCCGTCACCTTCCAAACCGGGCATAGGAGAAGTAACAGAGACTTCAGCCGCGATCAGCTGGCCGGCTGTCTGGGATATTGTCGGAATCAAGGGTTATAAAATTACAGATGAAGACGGAAAAGTAATTCTGGATTTGACAGGGGAGAAATTAACCGAGGCAACGGATGATGCACAGATGGTTTCCACAGAGCTTAAAGATCTTGAGCCAGGAAAAACATATACATTTTCTATCACGGCATATGACGTAAATAATAAAGAATCCGATGCACAGCAATTTGTTATTACAACACTGCAAAAGGAAGATCCTGTTATTACAGATATAAAGAACCAGCTTGACAGTATTGATGCTTTAAATAAAGGGGATTATACAGAAGAGAGCTGGAGTGCGATGGAGAAGGTCTATGACCAGCTGGCAGGCCTGATAAGCAGCAGGAATCCGGATATAAATCAGTGCCGGAAGCTTCTGGCGCAGTTAGAGGCATTAAAAAATAATTTAAAAACACCGCTGATGCAGAAAGCCGAGCAAGAGCTGGCTGCGAAGATTGCGGCTGCAGATTCACAATATAATGCCGGACAGAGAAATTATACAAAGGAATCCTGGGATGCTTTTACGGCAGCATACAATGCAGCGAAGAACCCGCCGCAGGGAGCAACGGCAGACAAACTGAATGAGCTTGCTAAAGCACTTGAATTTGCATTGTTGGGGTTAAAAGAAGCAGATGTAATTGCAGATGATTCTCTTAAAAATAACGATACCTATACGGATACGAAGAATAAGATTGTGTACCGCGTAGTAAGTGTGGAAAAACTGACAGCTGCAGTTAAGGCAGGCAATAACAAAAAGGCTAAGAATGTTAAGATTCCGAACACGGTAACGATTAAGGGAAAAACCTGTAAAGTTGTACAGATTGACAATAATGCATTTAAGAATTACAGCAGAATGACAAATCTGACAATCGGCAAAAATGTTAACAAGATTGGCAAAAATGCATTTACCGGTTCGAAAAAACTCAAAAAGGTTACGATTCAGAGCAAAGTGCTTAAGACGATTCAAAAGAATGCATTCAAGAATTCAAAGAAGAATGTAAAAGTAAAATGGCCGTCTGGTATGAAGAAAAAAGCGCTTAACACGCTGAAAAGGAATTTAAAGAAACAGGGATTAAAATTTAAGTAAAAAAGAAGGGCTGCTTTGACGGTTAAAGAACTGCAAAGCAGCTTCTTTTTCTTGAAATAAAATTTTGTTAAATTTTTTTTAAAAATTTACTTGCAATTTATTAAATAATCGTTTATAATTTATTCCGTTGTTAGAAAAATGTGCGCCATTAGCTCAGCTGGAAGAGCACCTGACTCTTAATCAGGGTGTCCAGGGTTCGAGCCCCTGATGGCGTACTGATAAGCACTGATTTTGCGGACGCAAGAGCCGTGGGGTCGGTGTTTTATTTTTTAAAATATAAGGAGATTTTCATATGGGAAAATATAAAGCAGTTATATTTGATTTAGACGGAACCCTTTTGGATACACTGGAAGATCTGACCGACAGTGTAAATGCCGCATTAAATCCCTATGGCTGTCCGACAAAAAGCATTGATCAGATTCGCAGCTATGTAGGAAACGGTATCCGAAATTTAATTATACGCTGTGTAGAAGGAGGAGAAAATCATCCTGATTTTGAAAAAATATTTCATGCGTTTCGAATACATTATAAAGCTAACTGCAGAAATAAGACAAAACCCTATAGCGGAGTTATGCGGATGCTGGGTATTTTAAAGGAGAATAATATCAAACTTGCAATTGTTTCAAATAAAGCGGATTTTGCGGTGAAAGAACTGAATGAATATTATTTTAAAGAATTTCATATGGCAGCGATAGGTGAACGGGAGGGAATTGCAAGAAAGCCGTCTCCGGATACGGTTTGTGAGGCAATGCGTGAACTTGGGGTTACGGCAGACCAGACGGTTTATGTGGGAGATTCAGAAGTAGATATAAAAACAGCAGCCAATGCACAAATACCATGTATCAGCGTTTTGTGGGGATTTCGAAGCAGAGAAATTTTGACAGAACACAATGCCAGATATTTTGCAGAGACTGCCGATGATGTTTTGAAACTGCTCGAAAACTTTTAGTGGAAGTTTAATAAGTCACAGACTTCCCGAAAAGATCGGCGGATACAGTTTAATTTATCAGGTAAAAATTGATTTCGATAAAAGAAACGGCAGCAGCGGCGGCTGCGCCGGCATCCACAGCATGATTTGCGCTTCATAAAGTCCTCCCGGCAGAGATTTATTTATCTTATGCAGGAAGGACATTTTTGTTTATCGGGAAGCAATCAGTTTGTAAATCGGATTGCCCTTAGATGAAAACTTTTCTTCATATTCTGTCATAATATTTCCAGAATTCATGGATGCATCATGGTGTAAATCCATTGTACAGGCATCTATTTTCCATCCGGCCTCAGGAATTTCCTGTAATGAAAAATCAAACAGACTGCGGTTATCTGTTTTAAATTCAATTTGTCCGGCAGGTGCAAGAATCTGGCGGTAACGTTCTAAAAAAACCGAAGATGTCAGCCGCCGTTTTGCATGGCGTTCTTTTGGCCAGGGATCTGAAAAATTCAGATAAATTCTGTCAGTTTCTCCGGGAGCAAAGATGTCAGGAAGCAGCATGGCATCCATGCAGATAAATTTTAAATTATTTAAAGGTTCCTGTTCCATTTTCCGGACAGCACGGACTAAAACACTTTCATAACGCTCGATGCCGATATAATTGATATTCGGATTTTTTTTGGCGAGTGTCAGAATAAACTGACCCTTGCCCATGCCGATTTCGATGTGAAGCGGTTTTTCTCCGGAAAAAGCCGTGTACCATTTTCCCTTTAGAACTTCCGGCGACTGTACGCAGTATGGGCTGGCTGCGACGGCTTCGTCGGCCCCTTTTATTTTTCTTAAGCGCATAGAATTTCCCCTTTTTATGATAATATCAATAAGTGCAGTAATATAAATATAACATATTATAAAATAAAATGTAAAATATTATTGCGATTTAGAAATCGGCAGTCTATACTATATTTAGACAAAATCAGACAAATAATTTGAGATAGAGAGGTATTTCCTTTGAAAATATATATAAAACTGACAGCGTTTTTTTGCTCGGCAGCATTTATAATGCTGTCGGGGGCGAAAATGGCATGGGCTAAGAAAAATACACAGTATTGGCCGGACGGGCCGCAGATCGTATCTGAATCCGGAATTGTTATGGATGCGGATACAGGGACGGTATTGTATGAAAAAAATATGAATGACAGACATTATCCCGCAAGTATCACAAAAATCCTTACGGCGCTTCTGGCAGTAGAAAACAGTAAGATGGATGAAGTTGTTACATTTTCCCATGACGCTGTTTATAAGACAGAGGGTTCCGGCATTGCCAGAGATGTGGGAGAAGAGATGACAATGGAATGGTGCCTTTACGGAATGATGCTAGCGTCTTCCAATGAATGTGCGTATGCGATAGGCGAACACGTCGGCGGGAATATGGATACGTTTGTCCAGATGATGAATGACAGGGCGGCGGCGCTTGGATGCCAGAATACGCATTTCAGCAATTGTAACGGCCTGCCGGACGAGCAGCATTATACCAGCGCCTATGATATGGCGTTAATTGCGCGCGAGGCTTTTCATAATGAGGCATTTCGTGTGATATGCGGTACAAAAACATATACCATTCCTTTTACAAACAAACATAAGGATGAAGAAACTTACCTTTGCAATCATCACCAGATGCTTTATCCGTACCGGACCAGAAAATATCTTTATGAGTATTGCCTGGGCGGAAAAACAGGATATACTACAGCCGCCAACAGTACGCTTGTCACTTATGCGGAAAAAGAAGGTATGACACTAATCTGCGTAACGTTAGATGCGCCGGGAAGCGGGCATTATGAAGACACAAGGGCATTGTTTGATTTTTGTTTTGACAATTTTAAAAAAATGAATGTAATGGAAAATGAAACTTCTTATTCACAGCAGAATCAGGACAGGAAAGGGGTTTTAGGAGAACACGAGCCGTTTGTAGCTATAGATTCTTCAAGCAGCATTATACTTCCGATTACGGCAGAATTCGAAGATGCGGATTCCAAAATTATATATAACGAAGAAGATGAAGATGTGCTGGGCAGTATT
>CAOKHR010000012.1 GCA_948468325.1 uncultured Lachnospiraceae bacterium
GGCTTGACCAAAGGTTTTGGAGTTTCCGGTATCTGTATGAAGTTTTGAGGGTATGAAGAATGCCCGGCTATTCCTCGATAGCTCAGTCGGTAGAGCACGCGGCTGTTAACCGCGCTGTCGTAGGTTCGAGTCCTACTCGGGGAGTTTGGTGAAAAACCGTAAACAGTAATGTTTGCGGTTTTTTGTTTAATAAAGACTTAAAGGAGACATTCATGAGTTACGCAGACAAATTATTTGTAGAGATGTGCAGAGATATTTTAGAAAACGGAATAAGCACAGAAAACGAAAAGGTACGCCCCAAGTGGGAAGATGGCTCCAGTGCATATACAATAAAGAAATTTGCAGTTGTAAACCGATATGATTTATCCAAAGAGTTTCCGGCGCTGACGTTACGCCGGACAGCCATTAAAAGCTGTACAGATGAAATGCTCTGGATCTGGCAGAGAAAATCGAATAATATATATGATTTAAACAGCAGTATCTGGGATGAATGGGCTGATGAAACAGGTTCTATCGGAAAAGCCTATGGTTATCAGATGGGAGTAAAACACCAGTATAAAGAAGGCTGGATGGATCAGGTAGACCGGGTAATCTATGATTTAAAGAACAACCCGTTCAGCCGTAGAATTATGACCAATATTTATGTACATGCAGATTTGCATGAAATGAATCTTTATCCCTGTGCATATAGTATGACATTTAATGTGACACAGGCAAAGGGAGAAAAAACGCTGATATTGAATGCTATTTTAAATCAGCGCTCACAGGATATTTTGACGGCAAATAACTGGAATGTATGCCAGTATGCAGTGCTTCTCCATATGCTGGCGCAGGTTTGCGGCATGAAGGCCGGCGAACTGGTGCATGTGATTGCAGATGCGCATATTTATGACAGGCACATTCCTTTGGTGAAGGAGCTGATTCAGCGAGAACAGTATCCGGCGCCAAAGTTTTGGCTCAACCCTAAAATAAAAGATTTTTATGATTTTACGGCAGAAGATGTCCGTTTAGAGGATTATGTAACCGGGCCGCAGATTAAAAATATTCCGGTTGCAGTGTAAGGGAGGAGATAAAATGCAGTTGATTTTATCGGCAGACAAGAATTGGGCCATAGGAAAAGACAATAAATTATTAGTGAGAATACCGGCGGATATGAAATTTTTCCGCGAGACGACGACGGGAAAAGTTGTCGTCATGGGGAGGAAGACTTTGGAGAGTTTTCCGAACGGTCTTCCTCTGAAAAACAGGACCAATATTGTACTTACCAGAAATTTGGATTATAAAATAAAAGATGCCATTATTGTGCATTCAAAAGAGGAACTTGATCAGGAGCTGAAAAAATATAATAGTGAAGATATTTATGTGATTGGCGGGGAATGTATTTATCGGATGCTTTTGGATGAGTGTGATACGGCACATGTTACGAAAATTGATTATGTGTATGAGGCGGATGCCTATTTTCCGAATCTGGATGAAGATCCCGATTGGGAGATTGTGGCAGACAGTGAAGAACAGACTTATTTTGATTTGGAATATCAGTTTTTAAAATATAAAAGAAGAGAATAAAATGGACAATTTTATCTATAGCATAAACGTAACATTTCCGATTTTTCTTGTGATGGTTCTGGGTTGGGCGCTGAAACAGAAAGGAATGTTAAATGATAGTTTTGTTGCAACTGCCAATAAGTTTAATTTTTCTGTGACGCTGCCATTTATGTTGTTTCGTGATATTTCAAGTGTGGACATATATGGGACTTTTGATTTAAAATATGTATTGTTTTGTGCGGTGTCAAGTTCTGTCTGCTTTTTTGTAATTTGGTCAATGACAAAAGTTTTTCTGAAAGAAAAAAGTATGCGGGGAGCTTTTGTGCAGGCTTCGTTCCGCAGCAGTGCAGCAGTAATGGGTCTGGCATTTATTGAAAACATTTATGGAAATTCTGCCATGGGTCCGATGATGATTATTGGTGCAGTGCCGCTTTATAATATTTATTCTGTCCTTGTACTGACGTTTGAGGGTGAACAGCCTGACGGGAAAAAGGATATGTCCAGAATAAAACAGGCGCTTATCAATATTATCAAAAACCCTATTATCATAGCAATTGTTCTCGGCATTTTTGTATCGATATTAAGGATTGATTTCCCGGTTGTCATAAATAAAACGGTAGATAAAGTAGCTAAAATGGCGACTCCGCTGGCGCTTGTGGCTATGGGCGCCGGTTTTGAAGGCAGAAAAGCTCTGGCAAAATTAAAGCCGACATTGGCTGCGGCTTTTATCAAATTAATCGCGCAGGCAGCTGTTTTTGTACCGATTGCGGCCAAGATGGGATTTGCAGGCGAGAAGATGGTAGGAATTTTAATCATGTTAGCCGCGCCAACAACGCCAAGCTGCTATATTATGGCAAAAAATATGCATAATGACGGGGATTTGACGGCAAGTGTAGTAGTAGCAACTACTCTGTTTGCAGCATTTACACTGACAGGCTGGATTTTTGTATTAAGGACATTAGGATTGATATAGGAGGCATTAGTGATAGATGGATATAACAGGACGAAAGTTATTTGTAAGAGCCTTGCTGGAAGAAGGCGTTGATACTATATTCGGTTATCCGGGAGGAATGGTAACGGATATTATGGATGAACTTTACAAGCAGGAGGACATCCGTCTCATTCTTCCGCGCCATGAACAGGCGTTGATCCATGAAGCGGAAGGATATGCAAAATCTACCGGAAAAGTCGGAGTCTGTCTGGTTACCAGCGGACCGGGGGCTACCAATACGATTACAGGGCTTGCAGACGCCCATTATGATAATATTCCGCTGGTATGTTTTACCGGACAGGTGCCATTAAACCTCATTGGAAATGATGCATTTCAGGAGGTAGATATTGTAGGAATGACCAGGAGTATTACAAAGTACGGAGTAACTGTCCGCGACAGAAAAGATCTGGGAAAAATTATTAAGATGGCTTTTTACATTGCAAAAACAGGAAAGCCCGGTCCGGTACTTGTCGATATTCCCAAAGATATTCAAATACAGTCCGGTGACAGTAAATATCCCCAAACCATCAGTATCCGCGGATATAAACCCAATGAGGGTGTACACATCGGTCAGTTAAAGAAAGCGTATAAGCTGTTAAAATCGGCAGAAAAACCGCTGATTTTAGCAGGAGGCGGCATATTGCTCGGACGTGCGCAGAAGGAGTTAAAAACACTTGTTGAGACGATGCGGATTCCGGTCGTAACAACGGTTATGGGAAAAGGCGCGCTTCCTGCAGATCATCCGTTTTATATCGGAAACAGCGGCATGCATGGAAAATATGCAGCCAATATAGCAGTCAGCGAATGTGATGTGTTATTTTCCATTGGAACGCGTTTTAATGACAGAATTACGGGAGATTTGAATGAGTTTGCGCCGCATGCAAAAATTGTGCATATTGATATTGATACAGCGTCTATTTCCAGAAATGTTGTGGTAGACGTGCCGATTGTTGCAGATGCAAAATTGGCTTTATCGAAATTGAACGAATGGGCAGAAGCGAAAGATACCAGACACTGGATGGCCCAAATCCATCAGTGGAATAACGAAAATCCATTGGAAATGCGCAGGGATAAAGGCATGACACCGCAGATGATTATGGAGGCAATCAATGAGGAGTTTGATTCCTGTGTAATTACAACAGATGTGGGACAGCATCAGATGTGGGCAGCGCAGTATCTGGAGATGAATGAAAAGAAACAGTTTATTACCTCCGGCGGTCTGGGAACGATGGGCTTTGGATTCCCGGCTGCAATCGGAGCAAAAATCGGCAATCCTGACAAGCCGGTTATTTGCATAACGGGTGACGGAGGATTTCAGATGAATATGCAGGAAATGGTTACTTCCGTTGCGGAAGGGGCGCCGGTTATTATCTGTCTGCTTAACAATCAGTATCTTGGCATGGTACGCCAGATGCAGCAGTTGTTTTATGGAAAGCGTTACGAGGCGACATGTCTGCGGAAAAGAGCGGCGTGTCCGGCAAACTGTAAAGGGAAAAATAAGGACTGTCCGCCGTATCTGCCGGATTTTATGCAGTTTGCAAAAGCATATGGGGCGCACGGCATTCGTGTAGAAAATGAAAAAGAGATTGCAGCCGCGTTAAAAGAAGCGCGTACCTATACAGATGCACCAACGATTATTGAGTTTATAATTTCCAGTGATGAAATTGTTCTTCCTATGGTGCAGGGAGGAAATCCTATGAGCAATATGATTTTAAAGTAGGAGGGATGAGCGTGAAAAACAGATGGATTGCACTGTATGTAGAAAATGAAGTAGGTGTATTGGCAAAGGTATCCGGATTGTTTTCCGGCAAATCCTATAATCTGCAGAGTCTCACAGTCGGGACAACAGAAGATGAGACGGTGTCCCGCATGACAATTTGTGTAGCCAGCGACGATATTACATTTGAGCAGATAAAAAAGCAGTTAAACCGTATGGTAGAGGTAATAAAAGTCATTGATTTGACAAATGTACAGATGCATATGAAAGAAATTTTATTTGCGAAGATTACGCACTGTACAAAAGCAGACCAGGCAGAATTATTTCAGATTGCACAGGCATTTAAGGTTGAGGTTGCAGATATGGGCAAAGACAGTGTGCTTTTGGAATGCAAGCTGACAGAGCGAAGAAATAATGACCTGATTGCACTGTTAAAAAGCAGATTTAAAAATATTGAAGTAGTGCGTGGAGGAGCAGTTGCCATTGAATCAATCAGCACGTCCTGCCGCTAAGTGAGAAGAATAAAAATGACGGACTTCCTGTTATGGGGACTCCGTCATTTTTGCATGCTGCGGCAGGTTAGCGGGCCAGTACCTGCAGGATTTCTCCGACGTACATGGTGTGAAGATTGCCGTCTTTATAATGTTCCGCTTCGATTTTAGGGTCAATCAGTGATTCGGGCGTGATTCGCACTGCAGAAAGCGCTTTACAGGTAATTACCAGATTGCCCTCGTCAATGAAAGGAATATCGTCTGCATAATTAATATGCAGATGCGTCATTTTCATTTTATCTTCACGTGCGCCTGAAACACTGCCCAGATACATTAAAATCGATCTGTTAAAATCTTTTTGGAAGAAAGTCAGTGAAAACGTGCCGTATGAATCTATAAATTCCTTAGTATAGCGAGTATCACGGACAAAAATATAGCAGACATTTTTGTTCCAGAGTACACCGAAACCACCCCAGCTAATCGTCATGGAATTTGCTTTTTCATGATTTCCTGCAGTCAGAACGCCCCAGTCATGGCTAAGCAGTGTAAAGGGATTTTCTTCAAACACGTCAATTGGACAAGGCTGAAATGTGTGCATAAAATTACCTCCCATTAGATATTTTATGCATTTATTTTACAATATTTTGAAACAGGATGCAAGGCTGGCAAAGGCAGAGAACAATGCGTTTAAACAAATCTTAAAGAATTACAGCCTTTTATATTCATAAATTATCCGTTAGAATAACCATATGATTAATCATACATTTTGAGACCACCCTGAAAGGGTGTGTCATATTGGGATGCCCAATGGGTATAGATAAAAGGGAGGATGTTATGTACCGTATATTAGTATGTGATGACGAAAAAGATATTGTTTCTGCACTGAGGATTTATTTGACTACCGAGGGATATGAAGTAATCGAAGCCTACAATGGAAAAGATGCCATTCAGATTGCAGGCAGTACAGAAATTCATTTAGTGCTTATGGATATTATGATGCCGGTTATGGACGGTATTACGGCTATGGTAAAAATCAGGGAAATCAGCAATGTTCCGGTAATACTTTTGACAGCGAAAAGTGAAGATACGGATAAAGTGCTGGGGCTTACGGTAGGAGCAGATGATTATATTACAAAGCCGTTTAATCCGGTCGAGCTTCAGGCACGCGTAAAATCACAGCTCAGGCGGTATATGAAACTCGGCGGAGGCAATATCAAAAAGGATATTTTATCCATTGGAGGAATTGAACTGGATGATAAAGCCAAGGAAGTGACATTAGACGGAGAAAATATATCTCTTACCCGTACGGAATACGATATTTTGAAGCTGTTACTGGAACACAAAGGACAGGTGTTTTCACCGGCACAGATTTATCAGACGGTTTGGAATGATGTCGCATACGGAACGGAAAATACGGTGGCAGTACATATCAGGCATCTGCGTGAAAAATTGGAGTATGATCCCGCAAATCCCCGTTATCTGAAAGTAGTATGGGGACGGGGATATAAAATTGAGGAGGAAAATGGATGAGAAAAATCTTTTATAAAAAATGGGTAAAAATATGCGCATTTATTTTATGCGTCATCAGCTTTCAGACGGCCTGCGGTTCTTTTCTGGCGATGGTGCTTGGAGAATCATACGGAATTTACGGAAATACGGAGGAAGAATTCAGAGAAAAAGCATACGACAAAATCTGCAGAAATTATTCAGTGGAAGCTCTGGAAGCTTATCAGGAAGATTTTTTAATGAGTAAATTAAAAGATACGAATTTTCGTTATGGCATTATACAGGCAGACAGTCTTAAGGGACTGGATTTAAACGATAAGAAGATATATGAAGCATGTAATTTTGACAGGAAAGTAACGGAGGATATGCTTTTTATTCATTCGTACAGTATAGGACCGTCTATCAGCTTTTATAGCGGACACTCTCTGTTAGATAATTTTTATATTCATAACACCGGTGAATACTATCAGGAGAAGAAAAGCATGATCCAGAACTGCTATTATTTAAGAGATGCGGATAAGTTTTACTGCCAGGCAGATGATAAGTTTTATCCTGTGCAATTTTATGATGAAGCGGGGTATGAAGCGGAGTATGGCGATGCTATAGAATCGGTTTTAAATGAAGACGGAACAGCGGCTTATGTATGGGCGGACGGCCAGCAGGAAATCCAGACAGAAGGACAGCGGTGGTTTTTATCGGATATTCCGATTCTGATGATGAAAGATCTGGCGGAGCTGGGGACAATTGTATCAGAGGATGGAGAAGAGCCGAATTATGAAGATTTTAATATTCAGGACGGATACGTTGTTACTTATACAGACGAGAGAACGGATACCAGGCCGTATTATGTACTTTCTTATGCCGCAGAACCTTTAGATGCAAAAGAAGGTTTTTTTGACACAAATATATTTGGCAGGATAGAATTATGGGAAAGACAGGATTATTTTGTCCAGGCCGAGGCGCTGATACAGATTGCGTTTGCCGTCAGATACGGACTGTTTGGAATCTTTATTGTTTCACTTCTTGTGTTTTTAGGAACTTTTGCAGGACTTATGACAGGAGCGGGGCATCATAATTCAAAGGAAGTTGTTTTGGGATGGATGGATAAGATTCCGTTTGATTTATTTCTGATTGGAGTCTCATCAATAGAACTCTGTTTGATTGCAATATTACTGGAAGTGCTTCCGCAGATGAGCCTGCTCTTGCTGATACAATTTGGCATTTTTATTGTATGTATAGGAGAAATACTGGGACTTTTGTTTTGTATGAGTACCGCCGTTCAGTTTAAGAGAGGCATCTGGTGGAAAAATACCGTTTGTTATCGCATTTGGAATAAATGTTACCGCATTATCACAGGCGGTCTGCGAAAATTTGACCATGTAATTCCTATGTTGTGGAAGGCATGGGTGATTATGGCGGTACTGGCATTTTGTGAATTTGTCGGAGTTGTGGCTACGTCATATCATCCGGGAACGCAGGTTTTTCTCTGGTTTTTGGAGAAAGCGGCTCTGTATGCTCTGTTTTCTGTTGTACTGGTTCAGATGAGAAAACTGCAGAAAGCGGGAGAGATGCTCGCATCCGGGGACTTGAAAAGCAGGATTGATACAAATGGAATGTTTTCTGACTTTAAGAAGCATGCAGAAAATTTAAACAATATTCAGGACGGGATTCAGAGAGTTGTGGAAAAACAGCTGAAAAGTGAACATTTTAAAACGGAATTGATTACCAATGTGTCTCATGACATCAAAACTCCGCTGACGTCTATTATCAATTATGTGGATTTGCTGGAAAAAGAGAAGATTGAAAATGAAAATGCGCTGGAATATATCGAAGTACTGGGACGCCAGTCGAAGCGGTTAAAAAAACTGATTGAAGATTTAATGGAAGCTTCCAAGGCATCCACCGGAAATCTGGCCGTTGTATTTGAGCGCTGTGACGCACATGTGATGCTGACACAGACAATCGGGGAATTCGAGGAAAAACTAAAGGCGAATCAGATTGAATTAATTGTACAGGGGAGCAGTGAGCCGTTTCTTATTCAGGCAGATCCGAGGCATTTGTGGCGTATTTTTGACAATTTGATGAATAACATCTGTAAATATGCGCAGCCCTCTACAAGAGCTTATGTCAATATCGAAAAGCCGGACCAGAAAGGCAGAATCATTTTCCGGAATATATCCAAATATGCGTTAAATATTGACAGTGAGGAGCTTACAGAACGTTTTGTGCGCGGAGACAGTTCCAGAAACACGGAAGGCAGCGGTCTTGGACTCTCAATTGCAAAGAGTCTGACGGAATTAATGAACGGTACGTTTGAACTTGTGATTGACGGTGATTTATTTAAAGTAATTCTCGTATTTCCGATTTCAGAAGACCCTGAAAAAGAATTATAATATAAAGTAGTTGAAATACTCCGTCTGTTTGTCTACAATAAACTATTATGTGACAAACAGGCGGAGTATGAGATGAAAGATAATTTTTATCAGATTATAAAAACACATAGAGAAAAGTATCCTAAGATGGAGGCGGCGGATTATGGCAAACTGATTTTTCAGAGTGAGTTTGGGCCAAATCATCTGATTGCGGAGAAACAGTCCGTTGTATCGTACATAAAGCAGGAATACGCTGCTGTTTCCGAAAACAGTTCTCCAAAGGTGCCGGAATGGATTGGCGGGGAATTGTGCCGTTTTCCATTGTCTGCCATTACATCAGACAGAGCGGCCGGACTTTTGGCAGAACTGTTTATTTTAACGGCAGAGACACACAGGGGAACAACAGAAGGGCTGACGGCTAAGATTAAGCAGTTAAAAGAATTGGGGATAGATGGGATGGAGGAATGGTTAAAAGGCTGGGAACAACAGGGATACCCTTCCGTTCATCACAGCAGAGCATACCGCTGGGCATATCAGCCGCATTATCGTCTGTTAAAAAGAGAATATGCCGGATACGTTCCGGCCTTGCTTGAAATTGATAAACTTACAGAGCAGAAAAAGAATGTGATCATTGGTATTGACGGGCGCTGCGGAAGCGGCAAGACACGGTTTGCGGAATTGATTCGTACATTGTTTTCGTGCAATGTCATTCATATGGATGATTTTTATCTGCCGCCGGAGAAGAGAAAAGAGAACTGGATGGATATTCCCGGAGGGAATATGGATTTTACGCGGCTGCGGCTGGAGGTGCTTGAACCGCTGCAGTCCAAAGAAACAGCCGTTTACCGTCCGTATTGCTGTGAGAAAGGAAGCATAGAAAAGGGAAGAAGCATGCCGTTTCATTTGCTTACAGTAGTGGAAGGCAGTTATTCCCATCATCCGTCTCTGGGCGTTCCTTATGATCTTAAAATTTTTATGACATGTGAAGAAGAAGAACGCAAAAAGCGTTTGAGGGAGCGGGAAGGCAGTTATTTTGCCATGTTTCAGAAGAGGTGGATGCCAATGGAAGAGAATTATTTCCAATGCTGTGCAATTGCAGAAAACAGTGATTTACAGATTGATACTAGAGCGTGTCTGAAAATTGCTTTCTGACAGATGTATGACCCACTGAGTGGGAGATTTGTGCTAAATAAGGGAGGCGTAGCGGGCTACGTTGACCGAATTTGGTGCAAATATCACGCTAAGTGGGGCGTGCAGATGGCGGGAATGAATTTTCAGACACGCTCTAGGGGACGATGAGATTCATACGAGTCACATCGTCCCCTGAAATTTTTCCTTTTTATTTTGATATTATTGTACGACGCCTTCCGGCGGCAGCTGCTGCGGGTCTACAACACCGTCCATTCCGGGTATTTGAGGCATAGGCGGCATTTCCGGCATAGGATGCATCGGGCATGTATTTGTGGAAGAACCTTCCGAAACAAGATACGGGCCGTCAGCAGAACCGGGGGAGCCTCCGGTAATATATACGCCTCCTGTACGTATCGGGCAGAGATCGGTTGCAAGCATACCGGATTCTGCACATATTGTGACATTTACATGATGATCGCAGTATTCCGTCGGTACACTGCCTTCGGCAAAGTATTCCGTGGATACCATGCTTCCGCGGGGATCGGCGTCGCAAAGGCCTGCAACGGCAAGCTTGCCCGACTTTTTGCATACGCTGGCAGTTGTAATGTCGTCCGGCATCACAAAATCCTTATATTCCAGATTTTCGTGAAGACGCGACATAACGGCTTTCCAGATTGCTTTCGGATAAGAAGTTGTGCCGCTGTCCTGTGGCGTGTTGTCATCATATCCTCCCCAGACAACACAGGTATAGTAAGGAGTAAACCCTGCAAACAGGGCGTCTCTGTTTTTGGTGGTCGTACCTGTCTTTCCGGCAATTGCCATATTGCCGAAGTTTACGGCAGTACCTGTTCCTCTTTTTACAACATCTTCCATTGCATTTGTCAAAAGCCATGCTGTAGAAGATTTCAGCACGCTGTGTGTCTGCGGTGTATTGTCAATCAGAATATTGCCGTCGTGATCTAAGATTTTCGTATAAAAACGGGGTTTGATATAAGTTCCCTTGTTGGCAATTGTGGCGTAGGCCGCCGTCAGTTCCAGATTCGTTACACCTTTGGTGATACCGCCGAGCGCCAGTGCCTGATTGTTGTCATCATCTACTAAAGTTGTAAATCCAAAATCCTTTAAGTAGCTGTATCCTAAGTCGGTGCCTATTTCTGTCAGCGTTTTTACGGTTACGATATTAATAGAATGTGCAATTGCCTCGCGCAGAGGCGTAAAGCCACGGAAAGAATTATCATAATTTCTCAGTGAAGTTCCGTTTTCATAGGAATAGGGTGCGTCGTCCTGTACAGAAGCCAGAGTCAGACCGCCGCTGTCAAGTGCAGGAGCATAAGCGGCAAGTACTTTAAACGTAGAACCTGGCTGTCTGGCAGTGTCGGTTGCGCGGTTTAATGTCTTGCTGGCTGTTTTATCGCCTCTGCCGCCGACAAGAGCGACAACTTCTCCTGTTTCCTGATTCATAACCGTAAGGGCCGCTTCCGGCTGAAGCGTAAAGGTAACCGTTTCGCCGTTTTCTACGATTTTATCACCGGGCTGCATAATGTCTGCTTTATACTGGTCAATTGCCGCCTGCGCCTCTTCTATGGAAGAAAAATTAATATCATATTCGCTGTTGGAAGACTGATAATAAGAAAGCATAGTCTGTTCGCTGAAATTTGCATAGCTTCCGTCTTTTTTTTCTATGGTGAGGCGGTAAGAGAAAGAGTACTGCGGCTCACGGGGATAGTTGTCCGGATTGTTTACTTCTTCATCGCAGATTGCCTGTATGGTTGGATTTTGCGTAGAATAAATTGTCAGCCCGCCATTGTAGAGGGCTTTGTATGCCTGTGTCTCCGAATAGCCTTTTAAATCAATCAGATCCTGAATGACCTGGTTGGTCAGCTCATCTACAAAATAGGAAGTAACGGCAGCTTCATCTTCTACGGCAGTATTTACAATCTGTATGCGGTCATAAACATTATCTGCAATCGCCGCATTATATTCTTGCTGGGTAATGTACTCGTGTTTTAACATGTTATTAAGCACTTTATCCCGGCGTTCTAAATTCTTGTCGGGATGGCTGATGGGATTGAGTCCGGAGGGATTTTGTGTAATTGCTGCAATTACGGCGCATTCAGACAAGGTAAGCTCAGAAACGTTTTTGTTAAAATAACGTTTGGAAGCCGACTGAACGCCCAGCGTATTCTGTCCGAGATTAATCGTATTTAAATAGTTTTCCAGAATCCAGTCTTTGGATACTTTTTTTTCAAGCTGGACGGCAAGATACTGCTCCTGGATTTTACGTTTGAATTTGTCTGCCATGGCAGTTTCGTTTGTCCAGTTTGTAAATACGTTATTTTTTAAAAGCTGCTGCGTAATGGTACTGGCGCCCTGTGAAAAATGACCGCCGCTTGCAATTCCTGTAATTCCGGCACGTACAATTCCCTGTAAATCAATGCCGTTATGTTCATAAAAACGTTCATCTTCGATTGCGACAAAGGCATGCTGAAGATTGATGGGAATCTCATCAATCGTAACATATACACGGTTGGAACCGGTGGCTACCAGCTTGGCAATCTGATTGCCGTCCGTATCAAGTACGGTAGAAAGAAAACCTGTCGGTGTGGCATCATCGAGATTGATTTCCGGTGAAGAATCAATGATTCCCTTTGCAATACCAAGCCCTGCACAGGCTCCTGTAACTCCAAGAGCCAAAATACATACCAGCAGGGTTTTTAGAAATATTATATTAAATTTTTTGAGAATCATAGTACCTTTGGAAGCAAGTTCTCTTTCCCTCTTACGTGTACTATTTTTTCCATAGTTCATGATTGTTTAATCCTCCTTTAATGAATCCATTATATCAAATAATTTCATATAATAAAAGTACCCTTTTTTCATTGATTCAGTCATACGAACATGATAAAATCAGAATAAGGAGTTGGTCGGGATGAAAGTAGTATATGAAGGCGGCGAAGGTGAAGTTACAGAGAAGAAATCCCGCTTTATTGCAACCGTGCGCGCAGTTGCATCTGAGGAAGAGGCAGCGGCGTTTATTGCAGAGATGAAAAAGAAATACTGGGATGCCAGACATAACTGCTCGGCATTTGTAATAGGAGCGAATCAGGAACTGACAAGATGTTCGGACGACGGAGAGCCGAGCCAGACAGCGGGCAGGCCCATGCTTGATATATTGCTGAAAGAAGGGCTTTGCAATGCGGCAGTTGTGGTGACGCGTTATTTTGGCGGAACGCTTCTTGGAACCGGCGGTCTGGTGCGTGCTTATCAGAAAGCCGTGCAGGAGGGACTTGCCCACAGTCTTATAATAGAAAAGATACCGGGGAAAAAGCTTGTGATACAGACAGATTATATAGGGCTTGGTAAAATTCAGTATATTCTGGCACAGCGGCAGATTGCTGTAATCAAAACGGATTATGCGGAAAATGTAGAAATCCACGTTGTAGTTCCGATGGGGGAAGAAACGAAACTGGCGGAAGAGATTACGGAAGGAACCAGCGGAGGAGCTGTTTTTCTCTGGGGAGATGCAGTTGAATTTGCAATTGTCGAAAAAGAAATTAAAATTTTTGAAAAAGAGTGTTGACAAACATCTTGTTCCTATGTATAATATCGAGTGTTGGTTAGGTAATGGCCCATCGCCAAATGGTAAGGCAACGGACTCTGACTCCGTCATTTCAAGGTTCGAATCCTTGTGGGCCAGTTTTATATGATATTACATAAGGAAAAGAATCTCGCAATGCGGGATTCTTTTTTTACAGAAAGGAGAAATTTCACAGGAGGCATGCGATGTATTGTTTTAACAGTGTAGTAAGATATAGTGAAATTGATGCAGACAGCTATATGACACTGCCGTCTGTTCTGGATTTGATGCAGGACTGCTGCACCTTTCATTCAGAAGAAATCGGTGTGGGGATTGAATATCTGCGTCAGGCAAAAAGGGCATGGGTGCTGTCTTTCTGGCAGGTCGTCATCAACCGTTATCCAAGAATGGGAGAGAGGGTTGACACATATACCTGGCCATATGATTTTAAAGGTTTTATCGGACGCCGTAATTTTAAAATAGAGGATACAAATAAAGAAGTGCTTGCCTATGCCAATTCTGTATGGTCTTATATTGATACAGAAAGCGGGCGTCCGGCGAGAGTGCCGAAAGAGGCAGAAGAGCGTTATGTGATAGAAGCGCCGTATGATATGGAGTGTGCCGGCCGCAAAATCCGGCTGCCGGAAGAAATGCAGCCCAAAGAGCCTGTACGGGTCGGGCGGTTCCATATTGATACGAATTACCATGTGAACAACAGCAAATATGTTATGATGGCAGAAGAATATCTGCCGTATCATTTTAAAGTAAAAGAACTTCGGGCAGAATATAAGAAAGCGGCCGTTTTGTCTGATGTAATCTGCCCAGAAGTAAAAGAAACAGAAGGAAAAGTTACAGTGTCTTTGGAAAATGAGGCAGGAATGCCTTATGCAATAATAGAATTTCTGGAGGAGAGATAATGAAATTAGGCGAAAAACAAAAGCTTACAGTTGTAAAAAAAGTTGAATTCGGCATATATCTGGCAGAATTTCCAGATGATGAGACAAGAGTGCTGCTTCCTGCAAAGCAAGTGCCGGAAGATACGCAAATTGGTGATGAGCTGGAAGTTTTTTTATATAAAGATTCGAAAGACAGGCTGATTGCGACACTGCGGAGTCCGTATGTCAGCTTAGGAGAGACGGCGGCGTTAAAAGTTCTTGAAGTTGGACAGATCGGCGCATTTTTGGACTGGGGACTGGAAAAGGATTTGTTTCTTCCCTATAAAGAGATGACAAGAAAAGTAGAATCCGGCGATGTGGTTTTAGTTACTCTCTACATTGACAAAAGCCGCAGGCTCTGCGCAAGTATGAAAAACTTATATGATCTTTTGAAAAAATCATCCCCATATCAGAAAAATGAAAGGGTATCCGGAAGAATTTATGAATTCAGTGAAAATTTTGGAACGTTTGTAGCTGTAGACGATAAATATTCTGCGATGATTCCATCGTTTGAAGACTGCAGCAGTTATAAAATCGGTGATGTCATTGAAGCAGACATTACGAATGTAAAGCCGGACGGCAAGCTGGATCTGACCCTTCGAAAAAAGGCATATCTGCAGATGGATGCAGATGCCGAAAAGATTTTAAAAGTGCTGGACGGCTATGGCGGAATGCTTCCGTTTAATGACAAAGCATCTCCGGAGGTAATCAAACGGGAAATGCAGATGAGCAAAAATGCGTTTAAACGTGCAGTCGGACGTCTTTATAAAGAACGAAAAATAGAAATAATGGCAAATAATATTAAAAAAATATAAGGAGAGAACAGAATTTATGTATGATGTAATTATTATTGGAGGCGGGCCGGCCGGATTGACAGCAGCAATTTATGCGGCACGGGCCTGTCTGGATACACTTTTGATTGAGAAACAGCCCATTGGGGGAGGACAGATTTTAAATTCGACAGAAGTAGACAATTATCCCGGAATTCCGGGAATCGGAGGATTTGAGCTGGGAGAGAAATTTGCAGAGCATGCGAAAGGCCTTGGCATACGGCAGGCAGCGGAAGAGGTTGTTCGTATTGACTGTCAGGGAAAAATCAAAAAAGCAGTTACAGACAAATCAGAATATGAGGCGAAAACTCTGATTTATGCAGCAGGTACCAGACATAGAAAGTTGGAAGTGCCCGGGGAAGAAAAATTTGCCGGAATGGGAGTTTCTTACTGTGCAACTTGTGACGGTGCTTTTTTTCGCGGAAAGACGGTCGCGGTAGTCGGCGGCGGCGATGTGGCTCTGGAAGATGCGCTGTTTTTGGCAAAAGGCTGTAAAAAAGTATATCTGATACACAGAAGAGACACGTTTCGCGGGGCGAAAGTGCTTCAGAACAGAGTGAGGGAAACTGCAAATGTTGAACTTGTGTTAAATACTGTTGTGGAAGAAATCTGCGGAGATGACCAGGTGCAGGAAATTTCCGTTTTCTGCAAAAATACAGGAAAAAGAGAAAAACTTGCTGTAGACGGTGTTTTTGCGGCAGTCGGAATTGTACCGTATTCGGAACTTTTAAAAGGACAGGCAGAAGTTGACCAAAGCGGATTTATTGCCGCAGGAGAAGACTGCAGGACAAATATAAGAGGAGTTTATGCGGCAGGAGACGTTCGTACAAAAAAACTGCGGCAGGTAGTGACTGCAGCGGCAGACGGAGCAAATGCGGTGTTTGATATAGAAAAAATGCTTGCAACAGACTTGACGTAAAAGGGGCTGTTTGATATAATATCCACGTAAAAAAATGTAATATATTTGTAACATAAAGGATAAATGTGAATGATTTTGGAGGATATTATTATATGAACAGGAATCGCAAGCACTTACGATTTGCAGTATGCTGCGCAGCAGCAGCAATTACACTTGGCGCGGCGTCAACTGCAGTGTATGCGGACATGCCGGTTGCAGGAGCGCCTGCAGTTATGGCAATTGCTTTGGAAGATGAAATTAAAAATGCTTTTACAACACCATCGGCCGGTATATCATTGAATTTAGTGGATTGTGTTTCGGCAGCAGAAGAAAAGAAATCCGAATATGAGGATATAGCGATTGCACAGGTAGACAATTTTGTAAATGTAAGAGATGCTGCCGGTGAAGAAGGAAATGTAGTCGGCAAGCTTTACAATAACTCGGCGGCAACTGTAGAAGCAACCGAGGGAGACTGGTATAAGATTACTTCCGGTAATGTAACCGGTTATGTAAAAAGCGAATTTGTAGTCTGCGGCGATGAAGAGCTTGCAAAACAGGTCAGCAGGCGTATTGCGACAGTAGAAACAGAGACATTATTTGTCCGTACAGAGCCGACAACGGAATCGGATGTACTTGGCATGGTGCCGGATCAGGAAGAACTGACAGTGACAGATGAGTCTGTGGACGGCTGGACAAAAGTATCAATTGAAGAAGGCGAAGGATATGTTTCCAATGATTATGTAAATAAGTCGGTTGAATTTGTGACGGCAGAATCCAAAGAGGAAGAAGAGGCCCGTCTTGCCAGAGAAGAAGCAGAGAGAAAAGCTGCGGCGGAAGCGGCAGAAAAGGCATCGGCTTCGAAGAGCACAAAAAGTTCTTCCGGTTCTTCAGGAAAGACTTCTTCACCAGGCGGTTCGGGAGGAAGCGCAGTTGCTAATTATGCGTGTCAGTTTGTCGGTAATCCGTATGTCTATGGCGGGACAAGCCTGACAAACGGAGCGGATTGTTCCGGATTTGTTATGTCGGTATATGCAGCCTTTGGCGTAGGTCTTCCGCATTCATCTGCAGCAATGTGCGGTGTCGGATACGGAGTATCTGATATGCAGCCGGGCGATATTATATGTTACAGCGGGCACGTGGGAATTTATATCGGCAACAATACGATTGTACATGCAAGCACACCGTCAGGGGGCATCAAATATACTTCACCTGTAAATTACAGGCCAATCATAGCAATCAGAAGAATTTTCTGAAAATACATAGCGTAAAAGAGCAGATAGGAAAGTATCTGCTCTTTTTATATACCTTATGTGACAACTCCGCAGGAGTTTGTCATCCTGGGATGCCCCTTGGGTATACCTTATGTGACAACTCCGCAGGAGTTTGTCATCCTGGGATGCCCTTTGGGCATTCACCAAAGGAACTATTAAGTTTCTGTGAAATTCTGTTTTTTTTATACAAAAAGGAAGACGACTATGCTATAATAAAACATATATGGCAATGTTATGGAGGTGTAATGGATGAAGAACGCGCAGGATGGCGGTATTGGAGAAGACGTAGACAGTTGGAAGACTGTTATGCTTATTTATAACAGCGCATTGAAAGAAGTGGGGACGAAGCTTGAAATCCTAAATGATGAATTTCAGCATGTTCATCAGTACAATCCAATAGAATATATAAAATCCAGAATTAAGTCACCGCAGAGTATTGTAAAGAAATTAAAGCGTTATGGGTGTGAAAGCACGATTTCCAATATGATAGAACGTGTAAATGATATTGCAGGAATACGTATTG
>CAOKHR010000013.1 GCA_948468325.1 uncultured Lachnospiraceae bacterium
TTTAATCCAGACGGCAGACGGCGCTTTAAATGAAGTGCATGATATTTTGCACAGAATGAGTGAGCTTTCCACACAGGCGGCCAATGATACGAATACTGCCTCAGACCGGGGCGCCCTGCAGTCAGAACTGAATCAGCTCAAATCAGAAATCAACCGTATTTCAAAAACGACGCACTTTAATACACATACCGTATTAATGGCCAGACAGCTGGTGCAAATCGAAGCAGAAGATTATGAAGCGGCTGTTATGGATGACAAATTTTATGGAATGGGCAGCCGTACTTCCGGTTATGTCTACGGAAAAACCCTCGATTTTTCCAATATAAATGCTGACAATAAAGAAAAAATGATCGGAAAACAGTTTTATGTGACCTGTTCCCAAAACTGTGATCAGATTTTCTCTTTCCGTTTTACGGACCAGCAGACTTCCGATATTATTCCGTCCGGAGAAGACTTATCTGTCATCATCGGTATAAAAGATGCCTCTTTAAATACCGGCGCTGATATTGTAAAGAAAATTTATGATCTAATTGTCCGCGAACAGACCGGTTTTATTAATTATTTGCAGACAGTCCGTCCGGGCTGGACAAATACTTTTAACGACACAATTATCGGCCATGCGAATGCCGTACATATAGACGGCGCCAATATTACGTTTTATGCCACTTTTTCCGGTCCGCCTTATCCGCCGGGAATGGGGCTTGTCCGTGCCACTGACCTGCTTGAAACGGAAGAAAATTTCCGCATTCAGGTAAACGACAATCCTTACCAGGAGATCGCTTTAAATTTAAGAACGATTAATTCCGCCACCTTAGGAGTAGGCATCCCAGACGTCAGTTCTTTTGAAAGCGCCGGCAAAACAATGGAACGCATTTCAAAAGCCGTTTCGAATCTGTCCGAATACCGTGCCTACCTGGGCGCTATGCAGAACCGTCTGGAAAAAGCAATGGCAATTGCGGATAACTCCTCCGAAAATACGCAAAGCGCCGAGAGCAAATTAAGAGACAGCGACATGGCAAAAGAATCGGTCCAATATTCCAAATCAAAAATTTTGGAACAATTCGGCCAGGCAATACTTGCGCACAATACTCAGGATAACGACAGTATTTTACGTTTATTAGCTTAACAAAGAGCAGTGTAAAAATACGCTGCTCTTTGTTTTATCCATATATTCTGTTATGTAATAGGAACCTCTCCCTGCAAAACTTCCCGTTCCACATAAAGTGTCCTGTCATTCCTCGTTCCCATAAACCATTTCGCTAAGCTTAACCGCATATTTTCTATTTCAACAACTGTAATTCCCCAGGGATGCACACAGCTTCCGGCATTTATATACAGTTCCTGCTCCATTAAATGGGGTCTGTGGGAATGTCCGGCAAGCAGGTAAATCTCTTTTTGTGCGGCAGTCTCCGCCATGCATTTTTCATACCTGTGTACTTTTCGATAATTTCTGGCCGCGCTGGTCGGGTCATTTACCCCAAACTGTTCTAACGGTTTCCACAGATACCGCACCAGAAAACGGGAAAGCCGCCAGCAGACAGAATTAAAAAAATCTGCCTGATGTCCGTGTATAATACAGAGATTCTTTCCGCCTTCCCTGTTTTGTAAAATAATACTTTCCGGCAGCTCTTTTTTTAGTTCCATATCATGATTGCCGTATATTTTACAAAATCTGTTTTTTTGCCTGAAACACTCAAATTTTTCATATACATTGCTGTGTATATCCTGTATCCTCATAAGCGACCTGTTTTCCCAAAGCTCTTCTCCGTCTCCCAGTTCCAGATAATAATACCCTTCCCGGAAATAATGATCTAATGCCGCAAAATACAAATGCTGGTTTCTCATAAAATTATCCGACATATTCCCTGTTCCCCGGTGACAGTCTCCAAATACGACATATTTGCTGTGTCTGGAGAGAGGCAGTACGACTCCGTTTGAAAGTGCTTTTTCAATTCTTTTCTCACAGCTCATTTTTTTACCCGCACTTTTTTTCCAAAGGAATGAAGCCTGAACATCCGCCGAAAGCAGCCCGGAAGCTGCTCATACAAAAAAAGCAGCCGATCCGGCGTACGGACAAAGGGAGCCGCTGCAATTTTATATAATCTGCAGCAGCATCTGTTTATGCCCTGTACGAATTTTCTGTGCAGTCCGTTTAACCCCGCAAATTTCTGTGAATCTTCCAATAATACCGTTACGCGCCTGTTATTCCTGCGATACCTGAGTTTTTCGTACCCTGCTTCATCCAGCCCTTCGCAGAATGCCTCAGCTGCCTTTGGACTGGAAAATGTAATACTTGTGTGCATAACCAAATCCGCAGGCTCACTGAATGTGCCCATACGAAAAGCGGCAAGCCACCAGTGGTATGATTTCTGTGTAAACAGCATCTTCCCTTTTCTTTTTAAGCACATGCCGATTAAGGGCATTTCTTCATCCGAGACAGCATTGTAATGTATTTTTCTTCTCTGCTCTTTCGGCACTAAACGGTTTGCATGGTATATTCCCGTTTCTGCTCCTGTATTAATGCCATACTGTCCTTTCCAGAATTCTATCATCCATGTTTTATCCTGATAATTAAAGTACACCGGATATGCATCTATGACCATATTAAATTTGGGTGCAAGATTGTCAAATAACGCTTCATATCCTTCTTTTCTCTGCCATGCGTGAATCTGGCTTACAAATACGTCCTGATTCGGCTCGTAGAAAAACCCGAACGGACAAATCAGTTCGTTCAGACGTCTGATTTTTTCATCTTCACTCATGCTGCGGATTTTCCGTTTGCAGCTTTCTCTCTTCCATAAAACGAAGCAATATGCTAAAAGCAGTAAAAAAGCAATGATGATGCCGACTTTTTCAGACAATTTCCGTTTCTTCCTTTCCTGATTATAATTACCTGTTATCAGGATATGCGAAAGAAAATTTTTTGCAAACAAAACCTGATGCAATTCGATAATTCCATTGTGAAAAGCCGCCGCTTAAACTCTTTGTATTATTACTGAACCAGCGTAACCCCGTCCCATACACGTAATTTTTTTACTGGCTTTTATATCAAAATTATTTCTTTACCTTTATTTTTTTTGAAACTTTCGGTGCGCTGTATCCCTTTTTTGTCTTAATAAGAACTTTATAGTAATATACCTTTCCCTTTTTCACTTTTTTATCGGTAAAAACCGTCTTTTTTACTCCTTTTGCGTTTGTCAGCCTTACAAAACCTGTATCTTTTTTCTCTGAACGGTAAACGAGATAGGCTTTTGCTCCCTTTACCTTTTTCCACGAAACCTGAACCTGCGCTTTTTTGCCCTTTTGTTTTGCCGTTACTTTCTTTACAGATGCAGAAAGCAAAATTCCCTTCGATTGTCCGTTTTCGCTCTTTGTATATGCCGGATTTTGAGACTCGGCCACAGCATAGTAAAACGCCTCTTTTTTGTCTTCCGGGTTTTCATCATATACCGCGCCGCTTGCATCTGCCCTGCCGATGTATACGGTTTTCCCGCCGGATACCCGGTATACGGAATAATACTCTCCGCCCTCAACTTTTGAAACTACAATTTTAACGCCTGCCCTTTTCTTTTCCGCAGTCATTTCCACTGAAACAATTTCCGGCGCGGCCAATTTCTTTTGCTCCGCTTTCGGTTCCGGTTCCGGTTCTGGTTTCGGTTCTGGTTCCGGATCCGGTTCCTCTGCCCTGGATACTTTTTTTAATTCAACTACTGCATTTTGGGCAGTTTCCCAGAATATAGAAGCTTCAAAGCCGCTATCTGCCGGCTGCGCCGCCGAAATATTTTCAGCAAACACATATCCGGCCTGTGCCGTCAGATAAATCTCCGCCGCACTGTTATCATTATTCCATATACAGCGCTCTACAGAAAAGCCTGTCTGCCCGGAAGCTGTAATTTCCGTACCGTTTACAATAAATGTACCTGTTTCTTCAATTTCCCTGGGAGCAGAAACTACAGCTGCACTCCCTGAAATTGTCCTAAGTTCATCTTCCGAATATACTTTGTCTGTAATCGTAACAAAATCGACATTTCCTGAAAATGCGCCAAACGTATTCTGCAGCGCATAATCTCCTCCTCCAATAGAAAACTTTGTAATCTCTGCATTATTTGCACTAAACCATGTCCGATATGCCGCCGTCCACCAGTTTTGAGGATAGCAGTTTGCTTCTCCGTCAATACAGGTTATGACCTGATTTAAAAAATCTTCTTTTGTCATATCAAAACTCATTGCAACCGTATGCCATTCTCCGTCTGACAACGACGTGCCCATAGAACCTTTCAGTCCGCTGCCAGATGCCAGACGATAATGTCCCCGGAATTTCCCGAGACTGTCCAGACCAAAAATCATATTTTTTCCGTCATCTGCCGCTGTGCTTCCGGCGCCAAAAATCAATGCCTGATTCTGCTGTGTCCGGAACCGGAAAATGATGGAACCTCCGGTACTGTTTTCTTTCAGATGATTCAGCACTTCCAGATATGCACCGTCTGCATAATAATCTCCGTCCTGATCTGCCAGATCTATATAACTGTTTCCGTCAAATGTAAAGCCGCCGGCATCAATATCCAATGCTGTCCTGTCTTTAGAAAAAGCTTCCTGTGCTTCTGTACGTAGATGATTAAGCGTCTGTGCCGTACGCAAAATCAATGCCGTCTCTTTTTGAATAGCTGCGTTTTCTGCTTTTATGCGAATCTTATATTCACGGTTTGCTTCCAGTTTTGTCTTTACCTTCAATGTCCGGCCTTTTATCTGAAAGTATTCATTGTCATCACTGCCGTCGCCGTCACAAAGCGTATAGGTATACCGTCCGTCCGGCGCCATTTCTCCTACGGAAACGATTCCTGCCGTATCTCCTTCTTCCATTGAGTTAATAATTTCTCTGTCCAGACAAACCGTAAAATCCTGCGGCGCGTTTTCATTTAACTCTACTGTCTGTGCGGCAAAAGCCGTATACACTGCCGCATCTGTTCGCGTCCCTGTAACTTCTGCCTTATAAACACCATACGGAATATCTTTCATCACAAAATCCGTTCCATCGGCTGACGTACGCTGCGTATATGTCTTTCCGTTTTGATCGGTCAGACATATCTCTATATGTCCGATTGCCCCGCTTCCGCCCGCTTCTTCATATGCCTGTGAAAGCGTGCTCTTTTCTACTTTTATTTTATGGTCTCCAATGATAAATGAAGGTTTTACCGCACTCTCTTCTTTATCGTAATGAAGCTTATAAGCAAGATTTGCAAATCTCGTATCCGTGTTCAGTCCGCATGCGTCTATCACCATCTGAGTCATCTTTAACTGTCCCGCTGCCCCCGGATGCAGCGTACTGTCCGAAAAATAATAATTGGCATTCCACATATACGGAAATGTGCGCAGCTCTTTGTCCCATTCGCGATACTGATCCACATATAAAATATCACCGTCTTCTCTGATCAGCTCTTCCAGTGCATCCAGATAGCCTCCCTGATCCAGATAAATATTCCTGCTTTCCCGGTTTACCGGAGACGGTGCCCGCACAACAATGCTTACATCCGGATTTGCACTGCGCAGTCTGCGGACAATCTCTTTCATGTTCCTGCAATACCATTCTTTTGTAATCACAATTCCGGTGCCGTCAACAACATGAAACTGATTTACATTACTGTAAACATCGTTTGTCCCCAGCATAATAAATACAACGTCAGGCTTATATTTCTCTGCGCGCTGGTACAGGTTTTCCAGAACCCATACTGTCTCTGTACTGGATACCCCCGTATTGATTACAACATCATCTTCTCTCTGCAGATCTTCTTTCAGATACTTTTCAAATGTCTGAGCTGTGGAGTCATATCCTTTCGTATGTACAAGCCCATGCGTAATGGAATCTCCCAGAAATACCCAGTTCAGCGGATCTTCTCCACTGACCTTTTCCACAATTTTCTGCTGGACGTTATTTAATGTCCTGCCGCCGCCTTTTGCCCCCTGCAGTATTTTTCCATACACAGAAGTGAGTGAAACACGACCGTCTGCGGAATATACGGTCAGCTTATAATCCTTTCCCTGAGGCAGATCCGAAATTGTAAACAATGCATCTGCCGCCGTACCTTCTATCTCCATATCATCTATCTCTAAATGCCAGATGATACCCTGTGACTGATCAAATTCTTCCGGAAGTAAAACCGTAAGGCTGTCTGCCGATGACAAAACGTCCGGCTGCTGCGCCAGATACAATTCGGGAGACTCTGTTTCTTCCCAGTTTTTCGTGACCGGAGAAGTATTGTTCCATGCTCCCGCCACTTCACGGCAAAACTGCTCCGCTATTACAAAATGCCCGTCTCCGTTCAGCCGCCCATTTTCCGTGAGCTTTCCGCCATTTAAAAAGCCGCTTGTATTCGTCTTTGTATAGTGATCTACGATCCGAATCCGTCCCTGTTCCTCCGAAAATGCTTCCACCGTTTCTCTGGCAGCTTCTGCATAAAGCCCTGCATTTGCATTCCTCTCCCCATTAACGGCATGCGGAAGCTGAATGACCGCATATCCGCCGCCTTCTTTCATAGATAACGATTTTTCAATCAGTATAGACAGATTTTCCTGAAATTCATCCAGCCCTTCCTCTCCTTTATCAAAATCTTCTTCTCCAATCAGATAGGAAACTGCTTTTGGATCCAGACGGCTGATATAATCATCCATTTTTTCCAGAAAACCTGCCAGATCCCGGCCTGCACTGCCGACATTTATCGTATACCGCTGATGCTCCGGCGCGCCTCCGCTTGCACCTTTGCGAATTGATTCTTCAATATCGCCCACATAATTACGTCTTCCCTTTACCTCCTCATATCTGCCCTGCGTCTCCACACCTCCTGCAAAAAGCCAGGTGTTATCATCGCTGCTGTCGAACATTGCCGAAATATTTTTTCCTTCAGCATGTACCTGTGCCCCGCCTTTCCAGGTGCTTCCAATCAAAAGAAAACACACCATAAAAAATACAAGTACGCGTTTTGTCTTTACATTGTTCATTTGCCTTCTCCTCCCAGCATAAATTTTTATCTATAAAGTTCAAAATTCTTATACTTTCAGTTTATCGGATACTTACAAAAAATGCAATAACAGTTCGTTATCTGACAAAATCTTTATATTTGTCAAGTTATTATCAAATCCAGAAAGGATCATATTCCTATTCGAAATCAATTAATATGGCAGGACCGATTTAATATCATTTCAACGAGTATGTTATGATCATATAAAAACGTTAACAGCACACTGTCATCTATATAGCCCATATACTTTGCGCCAAACTCACTGACCGCACTTACACTGATGATATAAAACAAAAGCCATACAAATACAAGCCCTTTCAGACCTCCGAAAACTGCTCCGAGTATTTTGTCCGGCCCCTGAATCAGAGGAATTTTTGAAACGAAACTCAGCGTATGGGAAACAGAAAATGTAACGACGCCTATAATCAGCATAACCACGAAAAAAGATATGCCTTCAATCATAAAATGCCCCATCTGGCCTGCCAGTTCATCATAAACACCGCTTTCCGCAAGCAAACCGCCAATCGGCAGTTCTTCGGAATCGGAAATGCTTTCCATATAATCTGCACACTTTTCCTGAATTGAATCTTTTAATCCTGTATGTTCTTCCAGAAAATTTGTCAGATACGGCGTTATCAATGACACACAGACAAGAATAAAAATCCATGCGGCAATGGAATATACCGTCTTTAAAAATCCTCTGCAATATCCTATGACTACACAAAGCACCATTGTAATTATTACGATTATTTCTAACAGATTCACAGCCATCCCCCCTTTACTTTAATTTGACTTTCTGCATAATGCCATCTAAAATAAAGGTATAATGCTTTCCTGTTTTACCGGAAAATATTTTATACAGAGCGTCGTCAAACTTATATGCAAATCGTTTTACTCCGCGCAATGTATAGATTTCACATTCATATTCATCCCGTATACAGATTTCATGATTATCCAGGAATTCAATTGACGTATATCCCATTTTAAATTCCTGCTCTAACCGCAGTTCTCCCTGCATATTGTAAATATCTGCTTTATGACTGCCTGCAGCGTCTCCGCCATCGTATACCAGTCCAAAATATTCCGAATCATAAAAGATGCTTTTTATTTCATGTTCTGTCTCAAGTACATTCACCGGTTCCGGACTTTGCTTTCCCTCAAAAAAAATAATCTGGCTGTCCCCAAAACATATCATCCTGTCATTTGAAACAAAACTGATTTCGGGAATAATGGCATTGTCATAAGAATAAGAACCTACGATATTGTCAATTTTGTTTTGTCCCGCAGAACCAAAATTATAAAATCCAATTGTCGTTTTCGCATGTCCCGAACCAAAATCCAGAATAGACACCGCCAGCTTATTCGCATCATCTGAAAGTGCAATATCCAGAGGATACCCGCTGTTTGCAGCATGAATCTCCCCGGAAGCAAGGCTTTCTCCGTTCCTGTTGTAAAGTTCTATATAACTCGTGCCGTTCTCCTGCGTGAGCACGGCGATTGTTCCCTGACTGGCCACACATACGGCATAAATCGGTTTATTGGTCGAAACTTCTCCCTGAATACCGACCGTATCCATAATATAGATCTGATTCCCCTGCAGGTCGGCAATGGCCGCATAGCTTTTGCAAATCTCAGCAAAAGGATTCTGCATCTCAAATGCCTGGTTCCAAATCAGGTTGTCTGACGTATCCATGTAAAATGCCCCGTCATTATTATAACGCAGAATATTTCCGGAAAAGCTTTCATACTTTGTGGCTTCACTGTCACTGCGTTCTATTTCAGAGAGCACTTTGTAATCCTGATATTCTTTGTATGTAAAATATAATCCTGCACTTATGGCAGAAACTGCCGCAATAATAATTACTGCCGCTATGCCAAGCGCAATTCTTCTCCTGTGCCGCCGGATTTTCTGTTTCATTACTTTTACATTGGCCTCTACCGTATAGAAACCCTGTTTTCCCTTGTCCGTCATTTTATCCTACTCCTATATGTGGGCTGCTTTTCATTGTACCACATATCTGTTATTTTGGAAGTATGATTTTTTGTCCTATATAAATGGTATCCTGATCCTCAATATTGTTTGCTTCGCACAATGCATCCAGCATTGCATGTGTCTGATATATATTATAACAAATCTGACGCAGACTGTCTCCCGGCTGCACAATATAATATCCCTGCGCCAGATACTGCTCTGCCTCCGTTAAGACCGTCTCTGCAGGCTCCGCAGGTGCAGGTTCCTCCGCATGCACTTCCGCTTCGCCTGCCTCCTCATTTTGTCCCACATCAGTTTCCGGCGGCTGCACTTCTTCTGCTCTCTCGGGCTGCTGCGCCGTATTGGCGGCAGGTTCTTCCACCGGAAATACATTGCCGCTTATTGTTTCAACTGCCACCCGGCTGCTTCTTGTTTCTTCCTCTTCCTCAGTAGATTCCATAGCAACGGACATCACTGATATTGTCTGTTCCATATTTTCCATTCTGCGGATACTTCCCAGCAACATAACACTGACGGTACATAAAACAATAACCGTCAAAATGGATATGAGATAAGAAAGAATCCCTGTTTTGCTTTTATAACTTTGCTCTTTTTTCTGCATCATCATTTCCCGATAATGTTTTGCAGCCCTGTCCGAAACTTCCTCCGCCCTTGGATTTTCACCGCATACAGCCTCTCTTCTGCTAATTATGTATTCCTGCATCTGCGGATTTTTCTCATAATAAATAAAATATCCTTCTTTTCTCCTGAGCCGCCCGTCTTTCCATGTATAAAAAGCTTCCTCCCGCTCCTTAGAATCCATCAGAAAGAAAAACTGATACTTATTCACAAAATTCCTTTTATGCATTTCCTCCATTTCTCTGCTGACTTCAAGTGTATTTCCCGGAATGTCAAGTACCCATCCCACAATTTCGCATTTATCAAAAAAACGCTGCATCTCTTTATGTATTTTTCTCCATGTCGCTTCATTAAATTCCGGCAGCTCTTCCCGGCACTCACTGTTTTCCACCTGAATTGCACCGCTGATAAACGCGCAGCTTCTGTTTGAAAAATGATTAATTTCCCCAAGCAGTATTAAAAGCCTTGGCCAGATTCCCATTTCCATACCCGGAATCTGCGCAGGATGAAGATATGTATAGACATAATCTTCCATATAAATCCGGAAATCCTTCTCCGGATTTCCTATCTGACGTATATTTTTCGGAAGTTTGCTTTCCAGGTTCTCTTCTGTCTTAGATGTCTGCTGTATAATCTCAATCATACGCTATCCTTCCTCCTGTTTTAGGTCAGAGCCTGTCCTTTATTTTTGGTTTAACCTTAGCACAGGCAGTATGAAATTTTTGGAACTTCCTGGAATATCCCCCAAAAAAATATCGACAAAAAAACACGTCAGACTGCAAAATCCAACGTGTTTTATTTTAAAGCTCTCTTCTTCCCTCTAATGCGCGGAGCAATGTCACTTCATCAATATATTCCAGATCGCCTCCAACCGGAACACCGCTTGCAATCCGCGTAACCTTAATCCCTGTCGGCTTAATCAGCTTGCTTATGTACATCGCCGTTGTCTCGCCTTCCAGACTGGAATTTGTAGCAATGATAACTTCATCCACATCTTTCTGCAGCCGCTGCAGCAGTTCTTTCAGGCGAATATCCGCCGGTCCGATACCGAGCATCGGTGATATTGCTCCGTGAAGGACATGATAAACGCCTTCATATTTGCCTGTTTTTTCGTAGGCTGCCTGATCTCTGCTGTTTTCGACAACCATAATGGTGCGGTGGTCTCTTCTGTCATTTCTGCATATGGGGCAAAGCTCATCGTCTGTCAATGTAAAACATTCTCTGCAATACTGCACTTTTGTTCTGGCTTCTATTATCGCCGCAGAGAGTCTCTCTACATCTTCTTTGGGCATATTTAAAATATGAAATGCCAGCCGCTGTGCGGATTTGCTTCCAATACCCGGCAGGCTCGATAATTCCGATACCAGCCGGTTAATCTGACTGCTGTAATAATCCATAGAAATTCTGCTCCTAGAACGGCATACCGCCCAGACCGCCGCCGATACCTCCTGTAATCTTAGACATGGAAGATGCCGAAAGCTCCTCTAACTGGCGCAGCGCTTCGTTTGTTGCTGCCATAATCAGATCTTCCAGCATTTCTATATCATCCGGATCTACTACTTCTTCCGATAATTTAACTTTTGTAATTTCCCTTTTTCCGGATACGGTCACTTCAACTGCCCCGCCGCCGGCAGCCGCCGTAATTTCCTGTTCCTCCAGCTCTTTTTGAGCTTCTTCCATCTGGCGCTGCATTCTCTGCGCCTGCTTCATAAGATTATTCATATTTCCCGGCATTCCTCCCGGAAATCCGCCTCTTTTTGCCATTATTATCCTCCTTTTGCTTCCTATTCCTCATAGGTAATTTCCATATTAATAATCTGTTCCAAATCGACATGTGCCTCTTCAAAAGGCCGGTTCTCATTATTTTCTTTGACGACAACCGTTACCTGCCTGCCGATATGCCCTGCTATGGCATTTTCTAACTGCTTTCGTTCTTCCTCTCTTCCGAAATAACCGGCCGCCATCGTGTCGTCAAATACCAGAACAAGCTCATTGCCCAAACCAAGTGTCAGCTTTGCTTTTGTAAGATAGCTTTTCGACAGGCCGGGCATGGAAGAGACAATGCTTCTCCAGTCCTTTACGGCCTGTTTTACGTCCTCCGGTATCGCTTTTGGCAGCACGGGCTTTTCTGTGTGTTCTGCCGGAACATCCGCTTCTGCCCGCGGCGCTTCTTTTATGGCTGCTGCCGGTATTCCCTGTTCAAGCTTCTTTTCCAGCTGTTCAATACGCGCCGTCAGCGAAGCGTAATCCTGCTCCATCTGCGGCCTGCACAGTTTAATCAAAGCGATTTCTAATAGCACGCGCTTCTGCGATGAATATTTTATCTGATTCGACAATTCGGAAAAAATCCGAATATAGCGTATCAGCGTCTCTTCCCCAATCTGCGCGGCCTCTTCTTTAAGCTGCATTCTGTTTTCGGAAGACAGATCAAGCGCTTCCTCCATATCATCCGAACTTTTCAGCAAAAGAAGATTTCTCAAATACCATATAAAGTCAACGACAAACTGGGAAAGCTCCCTGCCCTCCGCAATCAATTCTTCTACGGCATCTATTACGGCAGCCGTATCCTGTGCAATTATTTTACGAAGCAGGCTGCCAAATACTTCTGTATCAACTGCGCCCAGTATTTCCAGAACTTTATCGTAGGTAAGTGTCTGACCCATATAAAAAGCCATGCACTGGTCTAACAAACTGAGTGCATCGCGCATGGCACCGTCTGCAGATCTGGCAATATAACGCAGCGCTTTTTCTTCTGCATGCGCCCTTTCTTTTTCTATGAGCTCTGCCAAACGTTCATAAATGATATTTACAGAGATACGTTTGAAATCATATCGCTGACATCTGGATAATATTGTTACGGGGATTTTATGCACTTCCGTAGTCGCCAGAATAAATATAACATAAGAAGGCGGTTCTTCCAAAGTCTTTAGCAGCGCGTTAAATGCTCCAATGGAAAGCATATGCACTTCATCTATGATATATACTCTGTATTTTCCCTCTGTCGGACGGTAAGCAACTTCCTCGCGGATTTCACGAATGCTGTCCACGCCGTTGTTTGACGCCGCATCAATTTCAATTACATTCATGGACGCACCCGCAGCAACAGCCCGACAGGAGGCGCACTTCCCACAGGGGCTGCCTCCGGCCGGGCTTTCACAATTGACTGCTTTCGCAAATATTTTTGCAACAGTAGTCTTTCCGGTTCCTCTTGTGCCGCAAAATAAATACGCATGTCCAATCCTGTCAGCTTCAATCTGGTTCTTTAACGTTGTAACAATATGCTCCTGTCCCTTTACGTCCTCAAATTCCTGCGGACGGAACTTTCTGTATAGCGCAGTATAAGACATGACAAATCCTCACTTACTCTAATTTCCAAAACTGATTCCCATAAATTTCGCATCTTTAATAATCTGGGAATCCGGCTCTACCATCTTAAGCTTTCCGGCTACCTTCTCTAACGGCACTCTTGTTACTTTGTTTGATTTTATGCCAATCATATTGCCGAAATCTCCGTCAATGATTGCCTGTGCTGCTTCTGCTCCCAGCCTGCTGCAAAGCACTCTGTCGTACGGGCACGGACTGCCGCCCCTTTGTGTATGTCCCGGAACAGTGACTCTTGTCTCGATTCCTGTCTTTTTCTTAATCTGGTCTGCCACTTCATAAGATACGGAAGGATACTGGGATTTTTCAATTTTCTTTTTGTACTCTTTTTTGCTGAGTTTTGCATCCTTCTTTGAAATTGCTCCTTCTGCAACTGCCAGAATCGTAAATCCTTTACCGTCTCTGGAACGTTTCTGAATGGCTTCTACAATTTTATCAATATCATATGGAATCTCAGGCAGAAGAATAATATCAGCTCCTGCTGCAATTCCGGCATATAATGTCAGCCAGCCTACTTTATGCCCCATAACTTCTACGATAAATACACGGCTGTGGGAAGATGCCGTTGTGTGGATGCAGTCAATAACGGCTGCCGCAATATCAATCGCGCTCTGAAAACCAAATGTCACATCCGTTCCGTAAATATCATTGTCAATCGTCTTTGGAAGATGAATAATGTTCAGCCCTTCTTCACGAAGCAGATTTGCCGTTTTCTGTGTTCCGTTGCCGCCTAAAATTACAAGGCAGTCCAGATTCAGTTTGTAATAGGTCTGCTTCATTGCTTCTACTTTGTTAAGTCCGTTTTCATCCGGCTCTCGCATTAATTTAAACGGCTGTCTGGAGGTTCCTAAAATCGTTCCGCCCTTTGTTAGAATTCCGGAAAAATCCATAGATGTCAGTAAACGGTATTTTCCGTAAATAAGACCTTTATAACCGTCAAAAAAACCGTAAACTTCCAGTCCGTCTACATTGTTGCTCAATCCTTTTACTACTCCGCGCATTGCTGCGTTTAACGCCTGACAGTCTCCGCCGCTTGTCAGCATACCGATTCTTTTCATAATCCGCCATCCTTTCTATTTTTATTTTCTGATGTTCCTATTATAATATATTTTCATTTTATCCACAATAGCGGCTGCAGAAAAAAAGCAGCCCATACGGCCGCTCTTTTTTTCTTATGCAGTTGCTGCACTTAATTTTTCAATTTGTTTTAACCCGACGCTTAACAATACTAAAAGAACAATCCAGGCAGCGGCAATTAATATAAGCAGTTTCACATTAATGCCTCCTGCCTCAAACTGCAGCGGACAATCCCAGACTGCATGAAGCACTACGGCAATCGTAAAGAATGTCATACATTTTGGATGAAACAGCTGGGAAAATGAAAATGGTTCCTCTCCTTTCGCCAGCACAAGTCCTGCTCCGGCAATTGCCGTCCAGATTACATGCGCACCTACCGATGTCCATGCCCGTAATACCATAATATCCATAAAACTATTGATTTTATCCAAAAACATATAGTTTAAAATTCCGAATCTGAAAATATATCCGGCGCTTTCAAATACGGCAAAACCCGCACCAACCGCCGCTCCTATCAGCATTCCGTTCAATATATATTTCGGATTCAGCATTTTTACAAAAATGGTAACTGCCAGTATTTTTCCGAATTCTTCCACAGCGCCCACAATAACCGCTCCGGCATAATTCATTTCTTCCGCAGGAAACATTTCATATAAAAAGAGTGTCATAACAAGTGATGCCGCACCTCCAAAGAAAAACATTTTTATCACTTCAAAAATACTGATATTCCTTGGAGCATTCGTTTCAAAAATAAATATCATCACGGAAAATGGCACCGCCAGAGCTCCCAGAAAAATCATTCCCGGAATTACGTTTGGATTTCCAAATTCTGTCGCACATACATACAACAGGCCAAACGAAAGCAAAAGCACAATCAAGACACGTGAAAACAGCCATGGTTTCGGCCACAAAACAGCGATTTCCGACTCATCCGGCGTTGTCTCTAACGTACCTGCAATAAATATTTCTTCACTCTCTTTGCGTGTGTGCTTTTTGAATACATTCGAAAACAAATCCCTTAACTTAAGCTCTACCGCACCGCTCTCTCCCGCCATCTCATTGATTTTGGAAGTAATTGTATTCAGCCCGCCTCTGACAGCTGCCGCTGCCTGTCTGGAAATATCAGAAACCTGCTGCTGGTAATTGATGTCTGCTCTATCTTCCTGTATTCCCGCCTCCTGCGGTCTGACAGTTTCTGCCCTCTTTGCTTCCGGCTTCTTCTGCTCTTTCGGCCTGCTGTATTTTTCCACACAATTGGGACAAATTACACCGTGATTGTATAAATCTGCCGCGCATAAGAGGCATTGATTCGAATCATCGACTTCATTAAAAATATCGGCCAGTTTATTTATGTATGCTGTTCCAAGCGGCGTCTGAAATATCCTTTTCTGTAGTATCCACTCATATACCTGTTTTACTTCCGCCTTGTTTTCATAATGGACTTTTGTATTTAACTGCAGGATTAATGACAAATCCCTTTTTACTAATTCCTTGTTATTCTCACTCACCATGTTTCCCTCCTCTTTCTGTATTATATTTCAAAAACTTCTTATAGTCAATATTTAATTCTTACAGTACATTCATGATTTCCAAAAGATAGCTTATACTATAGGTTTAAGGAGGTCTTATGAATACTCTCATTAACTATCAGGAAATCGGGGCAAGAATCCGCAGACAGCGGGAACATATCGGTATGACTCAGGAACAACTGGGGGAAGCCTGCGATTTATCTGCGTCTTTTGTCGGACATATTGAACGCGGCTCCCGCAAATTATCCGTAGAAAGCCTGTATAAACTGGCATCTGTACTGGATGTCAGCATTGATTACCTGCTTTTTGACCGTATGACGCAGGAAACGTCACTTCCGGCGGAAATATCTTCCCTCCTGCAGGACAGCGACCAAAAAAAACGGCAGCAATTCTGGCGTACGGTAAAAATTCTGGCATACCATCTCGACGAACTTTAAACGCCCCATCCAAATGCATTATACATTGGACAGGGCGTTTTGTACTGTGCTGTCAGTACAGTACGGACCATGATTTATTTTCTTTATCAAAGGCATACCAGATGCTATTTAGTTCTTCATAAAAGACGCCGTCTTGTTCCAGTCTGGGAAGACAGCCTTCAAAACCCAGAGGCTTAGAACAGACAAGCGCATTTTTCTCATCCAAAAATACAATCCATACTATATTCCGTAAGGTAATAGTCTGCGCCTTCTACTCGTGTGTTTATGCGGCAGCGTCTGGAAAATGCTATCAGAATTTCTTCTGTCCCATCCTGATCGATGTCACTTTGCGTAATTTCATATTCCGGAGATGTTTCTTCTATATCAATATTAATACTATATCCCAAATCCTTGTACCAATCCTCAAACGCATCCTCAAATTTATAATCAAATGTGCTTCCATCCGGCAGACGGACGGAAAAATTCATGACGTCTTCTGACTGCTCTGCAAATATTTCCGTTATCATCTGCTCCCCTAAATCCATTGTAAATTCACAGGTTTCTCCTTCTTTCAATAATACGGCCGGATGGCTGCCGGACTGGTAATTTGAAAGAATCCTCTCATCCTCCCCCGCGGATTTATAAGACGGCTCCGGCAAAATCTCTTTCTTTTGAAAGAATAATACTGCCGCAAGGGAAACGACAGGCAAAACCCCTATAATCACGCCGACGACGGCCCTGCGTCTGCTCTGCCGCCTAATCTGCCGCAGCGCCTGATCTGCAGTCTGGTACCGCCTTTTCGGGTCAAACTCGATACAATGCTTTACAACGGCTCCCAGCCGCCCCCTGCACAGCTTCTTTTCCGGCAGCTCTCCCACAGCAATTTCATTGATTGTTACTCCCAGAGAATAAATATCTGTCCGGTAATCTGACTGTGAAAATCCAAACTGTTCCGGCGGCGCATAGTCCTTAGAACCTTTCAGTGTCGTATCTTTTGTTTTCTCCTCTGAAAACAGACGCGCTATGTCAAAATCAATTAATTTAACGTTTCCGAAACTGTCAATCATAATATTTTCCGGTTTTATATCTCTGTGAACAATTTTGTATTCCTGAAGCGCTGAAAGCGCACGCAAAAGCTGCTTTGCAACAGAATATGTCCGGATACGGGACAGACTTTTTCCTGCAATCCGGTCAGAAAGCAGTTCCCACTCCAGATATTCTTCCACTGCATAATAAAACCCATGACAGTGAAATACATCTGTTACTTCTACAATATTGGGATGTCTGATCTGTTTTAATGTCTGATAAACCTTTTGTGACGTGACAGGAATCTCCCGCAGGACAAAGTATTTCCCCTTTACCGTATCTTCCACGAGCCATATATTATTTTTTATCCCCAGAGCTTTTATTTTCCGGTAATTTGACAGTTTATATTCTCCTACCGTATCATTCATGTCTCTACCGCCTTTTTATTTCTGCATATTAAATAACATTTTACGACAAACTTTTTATTGCAGCAATCTTTTTTATCTGATACCAGCCTTGAAAGGTAAATCTCTTTATATTCTGCCCTGTCCCGCTAAATTTCTATA